>CAYGRJ010000206.1:0-2513 GCA_964352285.1 uncultured Candidatus Peribacteria bacterium | reverse complement strand
CTCATGAGCTGTGGCGCCTACGAAATCTCCAACCTCATGGCGGTGGGAACCAGCCGTCAGCTTGGCTTTATCAACCTCGCGTCTGCCGAGAAGAGAACTCTTTTCGACAGTATTACTCGCTCTCGTTTTGATCCTCGATATTTTGAGCTCCTGAGAGGCCGGATAGGGAACTATTCTCTCCAGGCAACTCCTCAGTTTATCAAGAAGCTTCAGCAATCTGGAATGCAAGACGAGCACACCCCTCCCTTCACTCGCTGCCCGGCAGTGTATGCAAAAGGGGAGAAAAGCAATGTGGTCCGAGAACTCTGGGAAAAGCTTATTCCTCTTGTCCTGCAGGCAAAAGAAAAAGCCCCAGGAAGAAGACTGTAATGTCTACTCTACTTGACATACCCTGCTGATTAACCTATACTTCAAGCTCCACTTTTTGGATCAATTCTTAACCAATCTCTTATGATTAATATTGAAAACTCCCACGAAGGAGATATGAAAGAAGTAAAGGCTCCACTAGAAAGCCAACTTCCTGAAAAAGCTGCTGGTATTGATAGTGAAGTCCGAGCTGGAATAAGTGACGCTGGAGTTGCCATGAACGAAAACTCAACCCATGGATACTCCCAGGAACAGATTAACCTCATGCTGAAGATTGACCCTTCTCTTTCTGATACCCTGAAGGCTCAGAACTCCCCAGAGGAACTCGAACATGCCCTAAAAAACAATCTATCTAAAAAGATGCGAAAAGACTCAAATCTGTTGAAAAACTACTTCGCAAAGACAGAGACTGGTTCTACCTCCATTGGTGATAAGACCTATGAAGTCGTTCGAGATGTCGAAAAGGCTTATGCTCCAGAAAGGGTTTTTGGGCCAGGAAGACATGATGAAGACATAAGAGAATTGAGACTAAGGAGCAAAGAGGTAAACTTCACCTTTAATCCTAATAATATCGTGAAGATTAATGACGGAAGGCAGTATGCCAAGGTTCTGGGAAGACTGATCTATGACACTGACAAGACTTCACTTGAAGAGATGATTGAATACGCCGGGATCATGAATATGATGGTTCATGATCTTAAGCTCACGGACTAGTTGACTATGGAGCTCGTTTCATCCTTACAAAAAAGCCACTCTGATGAGAGTGGCTTTTGAAAATGTGATGTAAATGAGGGCTTTAGAAAGCTGCGAGGACAGCGATAGTGCTATCTGAGTCTTGGCTAGAGGTCACGACCTTTACGACGTGGTCGTTGAGCTCGTAGAGTTCGTCGATCATCATCAAGAGGTCGTAACGGGTCAGAACACATCCCCAGCTTCCGAATCCATCGAGATCATTGATGATGGTGTCGATATTTGGTGTGGTGTGGATCCCGTAATGGGTGTAGGTCCCCTTATCGTAAAGCCGAAAGAAAGGCTGATCGTTGGCTTCGTGAGAACCGAAGACATTCCACCAGTTTTGCTGGTGCTTAGACCTGATTTCCCAGACCTTTTCTGGTGTTGCAGGATCGTAGGTCATCCCCAGGTAAGAGAAGGTTTCACCGGGTTGGAGGAGTTTTCCACTCCCAACCTGAATTTTATCGGACATGTATGAATGGTCTTCACGAACGAAACGCATGGTGTTTTCTCGTGTGTCTGGATTTACAGTCACGTAGATCCAATCTCCTTCTTGAAGTTCCCAGTTCAATTGGTCGGCTTGTTGGACCACAGGAGTTTCTAAAGCTGCTGCATTAAGGGCCGTTGTTGTTGCCACGACGATCAGAAGAGCTGTAGCAAAAAGGGACCGAACTGAGCTTGTGAATGACTTCATAAAAAGTGCATGGTTAGAAAGCTATGATAACTTATACTAATTGTGTATTTTTGTCAAGTGTCTCAAGCGTCCAAACAGTGGGATTCTTGTGTGTTTTTTCTCTAAAAATATTGCTTTTTGGTCGTATTTTGCTCTTTTTACTCTTTTTTTACTCATTTCTTTGCAAAATATTCACTTAAATGACTCTATTTGCCTTCTTCTGCGCTTTTCAGTAGCATGAAATCGCTTAATAAAGCCAAATCTTATGAATATTGCCGTCCACGCCTCTACCAATGGCACTGATCTCCAAGCCCTGATCGATGCCCGAGATGCTGGAAATCTGGAGAAGGTGAACATCTCCGTGTTAATCGTCAACAAAGAAGCCTGCGGAGCCGTGGTCAAAGCCCTGGATGCTGGCATCCCCGTGGAGCATGTTGATGGACTCGATGACGATGGGAAAAAGGTCGACAGAGAGGCCTATGACCGGATTGTGGATGAGATCTGCCGAGAATACGAGGTGGATATGATCGCTTGTATTGGCTGGATGAGGATCTTGAGCCCGTGGTTTGTGCAGCAATGGGAACGCAAGATTATCAACGTTCACCCCTCTTTGCTGCCTAAATACCCCGGCATGGACCTGAGTGTGCACGAAGAAGTGCTCAAGAATGGTGAAAAAGAAACCGGTATGACTATTCACTACGTGGATGAAGGAGTGGACAGTGGAGAGATCATCCTTCAAAAG
>CAYGRJ010000205.1:0-2559 GCA_964352285.1 uncultured Candidatus Peribacteria bacterium | reverse complement strand
GGTGAAAATGAGAAGTAATAATGTGTGATGCTTCCGTGGCTTTCTTGAGGGTGTCTTGATATGGTGAATCAGATTTTTCATCTTGAACATTGATCAGATTCCAATGGGCTCTTTCTGGATGAGAAAGGACCAGTTGGTCACGGTGAATAAACTCTGGGAAGATAATGGTCTTGAGCAGCAATGTGGCTTGCCCGGTTTCGAGCTGCTCTTGATTCATGAGTTCTTCCACACGTTTTGGCTGGAGGTAGTTGTAGGCGGGAAAGATTCGAATAGCTCCTTCAAAGGACTGCATGAGTTTTTGTTGAGTGTGTTCGTAACCCGCAATGTAGACAGACCTTCCTGTTGTCTTAAAGTTTGATGCGACATTTACTGGATCATTTCCTGCCGCTAATATGAGTTGATGATTCCCTGATGAGGGAGGAATGTTCTGAAGTTCTCGTGAAGAGAAATCTTGGTGCTGATCGATTTCGAAGGGAACGTTTTGCTCCTCTCTTTCTTGGAGGAAGTATTCCATTAGCGGCCATGCTGTTTTTGAATTCAAGCTCTGGATTTTTTCGCGTTGCTCTGGGTTTACCTTTGGAAAGGTGTTCATGAGAATCTTCCACAGGTGATGACAAGCCATCACATCTGCCATAGCTCTATGACTATCAGCATGTCCGATGTTGAAATACTTGGTATTGGTTTCCAAACTGTGCGATGGCAGGTCTGGGTAGAGAATGTTGGACATCAAATAGGTATCCCAAAGGGCATTGTCTTGAACCTTACATCCCTTCTCTACTAAGAAGGTTTTGTCGAAGAGAATGTTGTGCCCCATCAAAGGATCATCACCAATGAACTCTTCGACCTTTGAAATGAGGTCGCGGAAGTCTGGAGCGTTCTCGACATCTTTTTTACTTATCCCTGTGAGGAACTGGACGTGCTGAGTGATATCTAAAGGTGTGAAGACAAAGCTCTCGAAGCGATCAACAATTTCCCCTCCTCTCACTTTAATCATCGCGATCTCGATGATGTCACAAATATTAGCATCGAGCCCTGTAGTTTCGAGATCGAGTGAGACGTAGTCGAGAAATTTGCTCATGAAGGAGAGTTATGGGTCTTCAGCTTAGCGGGGATCATGAAGAATGTGAACCCGTGATTATCATGTAAAAATCCACTCTTATATAGAGTGAGTCTGCATTCAGAAGAAAGTTCAATCGTATATGACGTGAGTCGGCTTCCGAGCCGAGAGTATTTATGGAATACTGAGTTCACCTGAATTCTCCATTTTCCATGGCCTATCGTCGACGACAAACCGCAAATTCATCTTGGAAATGGTACGTAGACCGCCTTTCTCTTTTGAAGTGGTTTTTGATGATCATGTTTAGCCTTATTCTCCTTCGGCTTTTTCAGCTTCAGGTCATGAATTATGAAGAGTACCGGGGTTATGCAGAACAACGGGTGAGGCAGAGCGAAATATTAGCCCGTCGAGGTAGAATTCTGCTCAAGGATGGTGATTCAGGCTTCTTTGAATTGGCTAATAATGTGTCACTCGAGATGCTCTTTGCTGACCCATACCTGATCCAGGAACGTATTCAAGAAAAGGCTGCCCTTCAAGTTGACAAACCAGAGAGAGCCGCCCGAATGAATGCTCCTACTCCTGCAGAAATTGCTAAGCAAATTGGCCCTCTTCTCTTTGGAATGGTCAAGGAACGATCAACTTCATGTGACCAGGATCAAGAGTGTATTAACACCGCTCTGGACGAAGCCTTCTTTTCCAGGAAAAGGTACCTCGCTCAGCAAGAGTATAAAAAACAACTGCTGCTCGACCCTGAATTTGTCATCCCCCCTCCGGTAAAACGATCGGAACAAGAACTCTTGATCGAGTATATAAATGATTTAACGGTTGGCCTCTCCAAAACTGATAGAGATTACGTACTGCTCAAAACGGAACTCGGAACAGAAACTATAGAAAGCGTAAAGAATCTTGCCATCCCTGGAATCAGTACTGATCAATCGCAGGTCTGGGCAAACCCAAAAACGGTCAGTGATATTGAGGCAACTGCACTTGCTCTTTCTGAACCCTTGGAAATTTCTAAAGATGACCTTATCTTTCTGCTGACGCCTCGCCCAAATCGCTACTTTAAGATAATGGAGCGAATAGATTTTGAGACAGCAGAACTTATTCGAGAGCTCAACATTACTGGACTAGGATTTTACGATGAGCACTGGAGAAATTATGCTGAACAAGAAGGAAACCCCTTTGCGCCGCAGGTTATTGGTTTTCTCGATAGCGGATTCAACCCTGTCTACGGTATTGAAAAAAGTATGGACGAAGTTCTTGCTGGAAAGAGAGGATACATACGTGGTGAAGTTGACCTTCGTGGCCGAGTGCTAACGGCTCGATCTGGAGCCATTGAAGAAGCTGAAAATGGGAAAGATATTGTCCTGACCCTGAACCAAGTGATTCAGAATAAGGTTGAAGAGCTTTTGAAAGAGCAAGTCGAGGCTTCAAATGCACGGCGTGGAGAAGTCATTGTTCAAGACCCCAGGAATGGGCAGATACTAGCGATGGCAACCTAC
>CAYGRJ010000204.1:0-2565 GCA_964352285.1 uncultured Candidatus Peribacteria bacterium | reverse complement strand
TCGTGGGAAAGAGTCCTGATTTTTCACTGATCACGATCTTCAGCCCCTACGACCTGAATGAGTAGCAGGGTTCAAATCCTGCAGAACAGTTTAAACGCTATGCGGCTGGTAAGGCTAGCATGCTGCAGCATCAGAATGAAAACCAATGGGCCCTTTTAAATGCTGATGATCCTGAGTCCCAAAAGCTTATCGAGCATCATGATGGAGAGATCTTTCCCTTCTCAACCGAAGAGCAGCTCTCGCATGGAGTATTTGTGAAGGCTCATCAGATCATCATCAAGCATGCCGAATTGGAAGAAGTGGTGATGACTGTTGATGAGTTTCCCCTGAAAGGAAAGCATAACCTCTCTAATGCTCTGGCAACTATTGGCGCTTGCTATCTCGCCTTTCATCAGGCTGGGAAGTCTGCAGAGGAGATGAAGATCTTGATACAGCAAATGGCTACGGTGCTGAGAAGTGTAGAAGCCGTTCCACAGCGCTTAGAGCTGGTTGATACTGTCGATGGGGTTGAGTACTACAACGACAGTGCCTCAACCGTTCCAGAATCAACCCTCGCCGCGGTAGAAGCCCTGAAGAAAGAAGGTCATAAGCTTATCTTGATCGCGGGTGGGAGAAGTAAGGGAAGTGATTACCTTCCATTCTTAGATGAGCTCGAACTCAAGGTTGATGCCGTTGCTTGGTTATCAAGCCCTCTTTTCGAGGAACTCGGTGAACAAGTAAATAATGTCGATCAGAGCGAGTGCTTCGACTCCCTTCAACAAGCCGTTCGTTGGGCTGCTGAGCAAGCTCAAGAAGGAGACGTGGTGTTGTTTTCCCCTGCAGCAGAGTACTTCTCTTGGTTTCGAGACAAGATGCCTGACTATAAGCAGTTTCGTCATATCGTCTCGAGAAGCGACATATCAGAAAAAACGTCACTCTGATCCTGACGAAAGAGTCTTGTTTTCCCTATGATATTGAGCAGAGATTCTTTCGGCGTGCTCCCTCCACGGCGGACAGGCAGAATGACGCGCTTGTTTTACTTTTCTTCCTCAACCACTTCTACAGCTGCAGGATCAAGCGAAGAGATGATCAGTTCACAATAACAGTCTTCACACTCGAAGTAGTCACCAACAACTCCTCCCTCGAGATTGATGTCTGTCAGACAGTCAGGGCACTTGATTGTGAAGTTGGATTTGGCATCGCTCATGAGCAAGGTATTAGGCTTTTGTTGTGAACATACGACCATTATACTTATGGTGATCCTGATTTGAAGTCAAACTTCATCTGCAACCTGACCAATTGCAGAAGGACTTCTCGACACTTTTGAAAACTCGCATTCTTCCATGACATCCAGCAGCCCGAAAACGCCCCTTACAGAATTGAATACTCCACATGGAACGCTTTTTTTGAAACGAGAGGACCTTTCGGAAACCGGTTCTCATAAATTTCGATACCTCGCTGATCAGATGAAGAAGCTGCAGGAAGCTGGTGAACAGCGTGTGGTTCTTTCTACCACTGGGAATGTGGGCATCAGCGCCAGTAAGTATGGCTCGAAACTGGGCATGGAGGTGATTTGTTTGATGTCGGAGAAGGGTGATATGAACAAAGCCTCACAGATTGAAAAGGAGGGAGGGAAGTTGTATTTGAGTGATCGGCCTGTACGCTGGGCCGGTTACCTGCACAAGAAGCATGGTATTCCACTGCTGAAGGGGTCAGAAAGTGATGATGCTGTAGATGGCTACGAATCCTTGGGGAGAGAGATTATTCAGCAGGCTCCCGATGCCGATGCGATTGTGAATTTTTGTACTTCAGGAACCTCGAGCCTCGGGATTTCCCAGGCTTACGAACGATCTGGACGTGAACTTCCAGCCTTTCACTTAGTTCAGTCGGGAAAGAGCTGTTCATTGGTGCGTGAACTTCATCCCGACAGCATACGAGAAGACGAAGTTGATAATGGTGTTGGACTCTCGACGACTCCGCGTAAAGAAGACCTGCTGAATCTAATAGAAGAATCCGGGGGTGATGCTTGGTATGTGAGCCCCACATCACTAGAGCAGGTTCAAAAACTGCTCAACGAGCATTCCATAGCCGTGAGTTGGGAATGCCAAACAACCCTCTTGATTGGAGAAAAACTGCTCGAAGACCCTTTTCTCAATACGGTTGTCGTCATCATCTCTGGAAAGCAGTGGCTTGCAGATGATGGGGAACCCAAATCGACTATCCGAAGCGTCGAAGATGCTGATCAGTTAATAATCAATAGCTAAAGATCTTGAGGTATTTTCCAAATCCCTGATTCTTCTGATGCTGACGGATTTTGACCAGACGCTCTTCTCTTTCTTGTGAGCTTTTGAGTAAGGGGTTCTGATTGCTCTAATTGTGATCTTGATGGAAGACTCAGCTTCTTGGTGTCGATGTCTTTTTCGTTAAAAAACCCTCTCAGCCGGCTTTGAACATTTGAAATTGCTAATAAAGAGTCCAAAAGTACGCCTACATATATGCCATTTTCCGCAAAAAATATCTTGTAAGCTTGTTCTTCAAAGCCCATATTTTCTAAAATAGGTAATATTTCAGAAATAGTTACCTGAG
>CAYGRJ010000203.1:0-2586 GCA_964352285.1 uncultured Candidatus Peribacteria bacterium | reverse complement strand
CCTCGCTATATGAAATCTGCGCGTCTTCGAAAAATTCGGCTGCGGAGCGTCCTCTCTGCCCATCGGGATGTTGATGACGGCTTTTGACCGTGACCCTGACCATGGGCTGATGAGCTCTCATTCGCTGCCTTTCTGCAGAACTGGAAAGTGCTGGGTTTTCGGGAAACTCGACGATGAAGTCTTCGACAACGGTCAGCTTGCTGTTGAGGTAGATCTCTTTATCAGGAGTGGTGAGCTTCAGCTGAGCAGCATCCTCTGCTTCGGGAAAGGTGACCAACTCAATGCTCACCTTTTGGTCTCCTGACTCGTATTTATCGAAGTAAAGGCTGAGCTTGTTTTCATTGCTTTCGCTGTAGTCGATGGCGACAGCTTCTCGGATCAATGATGCCAGGGTGTTGTTGACCAGGGCGAAGGTCTCGCTGCGTATCTGCTGGTGCCGACTTACGAAGGTCGAGAACTTTACTGAATCCTTGATAAAGGTTCCCAATAAAATCACCAAAAAACTTGAGAGCGTGACGGCGATCAGGACATCGGTGAGGGCAAAACCCCTGAGCTGCTTTCGAGATGGAAATAGTGACCTGAACATAGTATTGATAAGGTGACTTAGAGTGCGAAGCCGCTTCTGCTGTGATCAGTGTAGAGGGACTGGACCCTGATGGTCTGAGGACTATCTGGACTGTAGAGCCCTTCGACTCCCCAATACACCCTTACCGTGACGAGTCGCTTGTCGTCTCCTTCTTGTTGAACGTGGAGATGACGTTCTAGACGGGTGAAGAATCCTCCACTCCGACTGGAGTCGGAATCCGATTGGGCGTAGTACTTGATCGAGTAGCTGTCGTCTTCAGGTGGGGAGTAATCATCAGCGACTTTTACCATTCCAATACTGCTGATGTCGTCGGTGGTGACGAGTTGGTAGTTTCCCTCTTTGTCTCCCAAGAAATTCTTCCAGCTGTTGACGTAGTCCTGTTGGACACGAGTGAGCTTGAAAGCTTCGAGCTGTTCGAGAGTTTCTGCTGCATAGAGCTGAGCCCTTTCCCGATTAATAATCTCGGTGTAAGCACGAAACGAAGAAATCTTTGCTCCGTAAGCACTCAAGATCACCATGCTCATCGCGATCAGCATGATCATGACTTCCATAGTGGTCACCCCTCTCCAGGATCTGAAGTGCATAGCAAATGATCAAGACATGTTTACGATAGCCCAACTTGACCACATGTCAACATCACAGCTTCAGCATTCCTTCATAAAGAGCTCTTCTTTTTGTATTCGTGAAAAACTCAAGGCTCCTTTACACTAGAGGTATTGATATGTATTCCCTGATTCATGAGAAGATTATTTATACTGCTGGGCGTGCTGAGCTTGCTGTTCTTTTCCCAGAACCTTCCCCAGAGCTTTGCTTCAGCATCGAATGGTGTGGAAGATGAGTCCTACTACTACCTGCAAACAGATCACTTCAAAATTGCCTTTTCGGGAAAGTACTGGCAGCAATACTTGAAGGATGATAATATTACCACTCGTCGGCTTCGGGATGAGCACAAGCCAGAAATGGCCCGTCAGGTTGGTGAGTGGGCCGAAGAAGCCTGGGTTGGCCTGATCGATGAGATGGGTTTTTTGCCTCCGGTTGCTTATGCCACAGGAAACTACGTGATCGTCTTGCAAGAGTTTCAGCCCTCTCATTTGGGGATTACAATCCCTAGTGAGCAGCTTGCTGATGAAACCGAAACCGTGATCGGCGTGAACATCACCAGCACAGAAAACGACATCAAAACGACATTGGTTCACGAGCTCTTTCACCTGATCCAGTTTGGCTACGACCCCTTCCGAGATCTCAGATACGCTGCGAAAATGGCAGAAGGAACTGCCGTGTGGGTTGAAGACGAAGTCCTTGATGAGATCAATAGCTACACCCGCTTTTTTGACCAATCCTTCTTTGGCATCTCTGAAGACTCCCTTTTCGGCTCACGTGGAGAAATTGATGCTCCTGATTCTATCTCGCGATATGGGAACTTCCTGTGGTATCGCTTCCTCTCCGAAAAGCACGGCCAGCAGATTGTTCGAGAGTTTTGGGAGGAGTATTCCCGACTCTCAAAAGCTCAACTCATCAAGAGAGAGCCTTTGCTCTATGCTGACTACTTGTCCCAAAAAAATATCTTAGAAAATATCTACAACACAACTCTTGCCGAGGAGTATCACGACTTTGCCATTCAGAATCTCGATAGTCAGTTTTATGATGAAGGGACTGTTCATCCCCAGGTAGATCCTGTACTGACGGTGAAAAACTTTCCCTATAAAAGTGGTCAGTCTGTCAATAATAATGCTCCTCATCTCTTTGGATCTCACCTGATTCAGTTCGAAACTTCTGGAGAAGAAGGATCCTTGATAGTAGATTTTCAAGGGAGTGATGATGCCCGATTCTCACTGAGCCTTGTGCCTATGGATGGGCTCGATGCTCTTTTGGAGAAAGCATCCACAGTGACTTCTGAATACGGTGAAGCACTCCAGCTGCAGGTTGATATCAATGGCTACCAAGAGTTTTCACTGATGATCTCTGTGGTGGAGAGTAATGCTGACCTGAGTGATAAGGAG
>CAYGRJ010000202.1:0-2606 GCA_964352285.1 uncultured Candidatus Peribacteria bacterium | reverse complement strand
GTTGAGCTTTGAAACAGTAGGGGTTGTAGGAATATTGGCTCTTGAGTTGGCTCTTATAGCCCTTTTAGATACGCTATTAACGGCGATTATTATTGACAAAAAAACCGGAACGAAAACGAAGTATTCTCGAGAACTTATTGGTCAGAGCTTTTCATTTTTTGCAGTGAGCCTCTTTGGAGGATTGCCAGGAGCTCAGTCTACTGTTCCTTCTATGATGATGGTTGAAGAAGGGAATCATCATCGCTATTCGAAAATCTTACTCGCGATTTTTTGCATTGCCCTTACCTTCGTATTTGTAGACTTTATTCAGTATATCCCAAAGGCAGTCTTTGGAGGTCTCATTATTAAGATTGCTTGTGATGTTGCTGATTTTACTTCTTTTCGGACGGTCCTGAAATCTGGACACCGTAAACGACTTGTTCAGCTGATTTTAATGAGCCTTGTATTGATTTCAACGGTGTTGATTAGTATTAATCTTGCGGTGATTGGTTGTACGATCTTTTTTATGTTTTGGAACCGTGTTGTTCCTGAATCATGGGCAATACCTGACTTGATTCCTGTGAAAGAATCAGAGGGTTTGAGTGATGAGATATAGGTAGAGTTGATCTCTTTATGTATAGTCTTACACCAAGATGAACTTTCCTTCTTCGTTTTTGAATAGTTGAAGGTGTCGAGCTATGTAAATCAGGATGAAAAAGTTGATGCTTGTGAAGATAATGAATGGGAGACGAATAGAATATAACCATGGGTACATGTGTCCGTATTCAACAACATGTAAAACATCTGAGGCAACCAAACCAAGTTCAACGATGATTCCCAATGAAACGGAATTTCGAGTTACATCGAGTTCACGTCTTCTCATCCCCATAAGAGCTTGATATCCCATTAAGACTGAGACAGCTGTGAGAAATAAGAAATCTATCCTCATAGGAAGGGGCTCGAACCATGGTGTGTATCCTCCCACTTTAATGATGACGTCGAATATTCCTTGGGCGAGAACATTGTAGCTCAAAAAGAGAATGAGCCAGATGCTCCATCGGGGATAGAGTCGAAATTTTTGAGCAGTAGAATCTACAAGAACACTTGTGTGTCGGTTTATAAAGCTCCTCCAACTGTCTGCGATGCTTTTCATGTTTTATTATAAATGAGCAACTTATAATATATCAGAATGAGCTTTGCTGTTCATCTCTTTTGAGCTGATTAATACGTATCATATGTAATGATTGCTACACTTTTGAGCTCTTAACCCGTTACTTAGCTGAAGTGTTGAATGCTTAATTTACTTCATCTGCGATGAACTTGAGAAAGGAGTCAGCTGTGATGTCCATGTTATCAACGATGTGATCAACATGACTGTTTTCCA
This sequence comes from uncultured Candidatus Peribacteria bacterium, assembly GCA_964352285.1. GTDB lineage: Bacteria > Patescibacteriota > Gracilibacteria > JAUYGZ01 > JAUYGZ01 > CAYGQA01. The sequence continues at coordinate 1,243 of CAYGRJ010000202.1, read as the reverse complement.
GCTCGGCTTTTTGGTAGAGGTTTGCAGCACGTGCAAGAACAATAGCTTCTGGAGCTGCGTTATGAATGGCTTGAGACACCATTTGTATGTTTTTATCATTGCTCATGGCAATGATGACGGCTCTCGTTTCGTGAATCTTGGCTTTTTTTAGGAGACTTGCTTTGCTGGCATTTCCATAGATAACGACATCTCCTTTCTCAAGTCCTTTTTTAATCTGTTTTCGATCTCGTTCGATTGCGAGGTAGGGGATATTGAGTTCTTTGAGTTTGCTGACCATTTTTTGTCCTAATCCTCCATATCCACATACCAGTATGTGATCTTTAATATTGACCTCTTCTAAAGGCTCCTCATCATTATCAACCTTCCCCAAAAAGAGTTTGCTGATATTGTTGAGGTTGTTGAAGATGAATGGTGTCAGAATCATTGAAAAGATAATGACCACTAGTATCACTTGGCTCATTTGCTCATCGAGGGCAATGCCGTTAAATTTTGCGAGTTCAAAAATAACAAAAGAAAACTCTCCGGCTTGAGCTAAAATTATTGCGGTTTTAAACGATGTTTGAGATCTGTAAAAGAGGCGAATAATTCCGAAAACAATGAGGGCTTTACTCAGAATTATTCCTACTAATAAAAAGAGGATCAGGGCAATATTGCTGGGAATGAAGCCGATATTGAGTTGCATTCCCACAGAGATGAAGAAGATTCCTAAAAGGAGGTCCCGAAAGGGAATCAAATCTGCTTCAATTTGATACTTGTAGTTTGTTTTTGCAATAATCATCCCTGCAATGAATGTCCCGAGTGAGTACGAAAAACCAAGAACATGTGCAAATTGAGCGGATCCAATTACCAAGAGGAGTATGGAAGTTATGAAGATTTCATCTGATTTGGTGCTGGTGACCACATCAAAGAATTTGGGCAGTATAAAATTCCCCAAGATAAAGAATACACTCATCAATAAACCAGCATTCGTAATAGTCCCCAAAAGGAGTTCGTTTACATTGTTTTGAGTGCTTGCCAGAATAGAGATCAGTAGCAATATGGGAATTACCGCCATGTCTTGAAAAAGCAGCACTCCAACTGCATTTTTACCGTAGTTTTTGTAGATTTTTCCACTGTCATTTAAGAGTTTGAGAACTATCGCTGTGGACGATAATGCGAGACCTAAGCTGATGATGAGGGCCATTGGATCATCGACCTTGAAAATGAAACGCGAAACGATATAGAAGAACAGTGAGGTTAATAC
>CAYGRJ010000201.1:1653-2617 GCA_964352285.1 uncultured Candidatus Peribacteria bacterium | reverse complement strand
GCTGCCGACCAGATAAATAATCAACATATATAATCAATACTTAACAATAAAAAAAAGAAGACTGGATAATTTTGTCCTTCAAAGTATCAGGTTGCTGATCTTGTGGAGTATTTTCTTGGGGGTCTTGCATACCAATTGGTGTTTAAAAGACGGAAAGGCAGAAGGTATTTAGCCCTTCAACCAATCAGGAATAGGTCCCGTAGGAGCTTGAGGCGGTTCATCTTGATCATCCTTTTTCTTTTCTTCTGCTGTCGGCTTAGAAGCTGGAGCAGAAGCTTTTGGAGCTACTTCTTCAGGTTGAGCTTGAACAGGTGTAGCTTTTGGCACAGCGGGAGGAGCTTTGGGAGCAGCTCTTGGAACACTCACCACCTCAGCCTCAGCAACATCTCCTGGAGAAGAAGCCTGGGGAGTCTCTAATTCCGACTGTCGCTGACGAATAGTTCGAACAACAATAACAACCACCACCACAACGATGATAATTATCACGACCAACAACAAGAGCCAAAAATATGAAAGTCCTGATTGAGCGTCGTCAATGACTTGAGGATTCAGAGGAGGGTTTACAGGAGCGTCAACAGGGAAATCAACTTCACTCCCCGTATCAAGGCTTCCTCCAGGTATCAATGAATCTTCAGAAACCCCTTCACCTTCATCTGCAACAACTCCTGGAGGTAAGACCTGTAAATCAGCATCAATGGTAATCAACTCCGTCTTTTCGTCTAATTCTCCCAAAGGATCTTCAACCTGAAGAGTTACTTGATATGTACCAGCACGAGGCAGAACTTTTATCGGATCCTTAACCTGAGAAAGTCCCAAGAAAGTACCATCAGATGATCCCGAATCTTCAAAATCACCCGTTATCAAGTAGCGTCCACCAAAACTCTTGAGCTCAAAACTCGTCAAATTATCTTCCACTCGTCCAGAACCGAGCAACTGCTGCTCACCAGAATTATCTACTTGATAT
>CAYGRJ010000201.1:0-1643 GCA_964352285.1 uncultured Candidatus Peribacteria bacterium | reverse complement strand
ATATAATTCCGCAGAAAAGATTACACCTTGGAAGATCAATTCAGCAGGCTCAGAAAGCGTAAGAGGAACTTCTGTTCCGGTATCCAAAAGCAAAACACCCTCTTTACCTTCAGGAATCTGTACCAGGTCAACAGACTGTTCTGCAAAGCTCAGGGTTCCCACGAAGAGCTCAACCTGATCGTTCAGAAGCGTTGATCCTTCTGCAAAGCTCACCACAGCATCTCCAGATCCTAACACCACATCACGTGGAATAATCCCCTGTCCAATCTCAGCAGCCTGAAGATCAAGACTTTCCAAAACCCGAATAGGTCCTTGATCAAAAGTTCTGTCAGCGACCTCCAAATCATCTACTGTTTCCCACTTCGACCATTCTGGACCACCTTCCAAGCTCAATTCTCGGAAAGACCAGGTGTACAGCACCTCTTCTGGCGAGAATGACGGATCCACAATCGACTCATTCACGAATTGAATCTCATTATCAACCTGATCAAACTGAAAACTCGCTGTGGGCAACTGCAAGCCACCTCTTATAAACACGGTCTGAGAATATTCCCCCTGCAGTCCATCAACAGACACGGCCTCGAGAGTAGCATCATAAGCTCCTTCAGAATCATAAGCATACACGAAAACCGGCTCAAAACTTATCTCATCAACCAAGCCATCTCCATTGAAGTCCCAACGATACTCCTGAACAGCTTCCCCTGGGAAGCTCGTTCTACTCGCATCAAAAGTGATCTCTTGACCCGGCTGAGCAAAGGTCTCACTCACATCGAAGCTCACTTGAGGAAGAGCATCTAAAAGCTTCAAGATATCATCCGGACTGGTCACCTGATCCAGATCAGCTTCAGATGGTGGATTTTCGAAAAGCACATCCACCACTTGAGATTTCTGCTGTCCCTTCACGCTCACCACGGTCAAACGCGCTCGAATCTTTCCTTCTGACTCTCGGTAGGTCCTCTTAAATGAAGATCCATCCTTCCAAGACTTATGGGTTTTATTGTCGATATCATTATCGGCAATACCGTCACCATCACTATCTGCAAAGATATTGGTATCAATACGATACTCCTGAAGAGTACCCGTTGATTGCTTCGCATTGAAAACCACATCTCCAAAAGGCGGCTGTAAGTAGACCTTTCCATTGAGCTGATGGGGGGCTGGGTTCACCTTCAGAACGGCAGTGGTCGCTTGATTAACTGTCGATCCGAGCGGACCTCGTAAGGTTTCTTTCTTCACAAAGGGAATTCTTCGAATAACCTGATCTGTATTCCCAACAGCATCTCGAATAATAAGCCCAACAGAAACGTCACGCTCACCTGTAAACTCATAACTTGGACTCAGCAGTGCAGAGTCCGCATCATCATCTGTTTTTCCATTTCCATCGGTATCGACAGTCGTATCAAAATCCCAAGCATGCGTTAAATTCTTGTCATCGAGGGCAGGGTCAACAGTAGAATTACTCACAAATTTCACCTTGGCTCCAGACTGAATATAAATAAAGGCCGCTTCTGGAATTTTGGTAGAAGGACGAACACGAACCAACATATCGTACTCAGAATTCAAACCATTCTTGGTCACCTTCAGCTTCGGCATGTACTCACCTGGAGCATCATACTTATAAGAAACAACAGAACCGTTGATAC
>CAYGRJ010000200.1:0-2626 GCA_964352285.1 uncultured Candidatus Peribacteria bacterium | reverse complement strand
ACTACGCTGAAGTGTCGGTGAAGGGCGAGCTGCAATTGGGGATGATGTATATCTCCAGCAGCCGAGACGACTTCCTCGACGTCCTGAAGCTCGTTGGCGCCTATCGAGGCGCCTTCGAGCAGTTGTACGACGACAAGATCGAGACGGAAGCCAAGCGCACCAGCGCTGGCGGCCGGATCGAAGCGACCTTCGATCGTCTCACCTTCAGCTTGTCGGCCATGTGGTCGGCGAAGGAGGCGTACAGCTTCCAGAACCGTCGTACTCACCTCAAGAGTGAGTCACGCGGAAATAACTCCGAGCTCCAGCTCGAAGTTCGGGTCGTCTTCTAGCACCCATCAAAGAACAAAGCCGCAGTCTTGTAGACTGCGGCTTTGTAATATTCAAATTCGAAAATAAATGACTACCCAACTCTAGTCCCCTTTTCTCCTTGGGCAGCAGCGAGCAAGTCTTCAACCTTCCCAAACTGAAAGACCTGAATAGGTAGACCACCATCTCGAGCAAGAGCTATCGCCGCACCATCCATGACTTTCAGATCTTTTTCGAGCACTTCATCATAACTCACCGTGTCATAAAGCTTCGCATCTGAATTGGTCCGAGGGTCAGCGTCATAAACGCCTTCAGTATTGGTAGCCTTGATCAACAGATCACAATTCAACTCTAGTGCACGCAGTGCAGCAGCAGAATCAGTAGTAAAATAAGGATTACCTGTTCCACCGGCGCAGATGATGATTCTCCCCTTCTCCAAATGTCGAAGGGCTTTTCGCTGTATATAGGGTTCAGCAACAGAAGGCGTATCCAAAGCCGAGCAAACTCGAGCTTCTCCACCAGATTTCTCTATAGCCGACATCAAAGCAACACTGTTCATAATCGTGGCCAACATCCCCATATAGTCAGAGCTGACACGTTTAATGCAAGATTCTTGATTATCTCGAAAACGCCAGATATTTCCAGCTCCCAACACAACAGCCACCTGATAACCTTCGTCCTTTAACTTCATCACCTGAGAAGCCAAAGATCCCAAAATATCAAAGTCGATTCCTGACTCATGTGAGCCCAATAAGGCTTCACCAGAGAGCTTGAGGAGGATACGTTTAGGAGTCATAGAGAGAAGTAATGAGGCAATGGGATCAGAGGAATTCTAAGAGATATCATCAGCAATGTCGAGAAAGGCGGCAAGAAGGACTAGCGGAAACCCTGAAACAGTTGGTTTCGCAAGGCTTGAACCTTGGCAAGTTCATCTGGCTTCAAAGTATTGCTCGTCTCCAGCTCGGAGAGATAGGTTGAAAAATCACGAGAGATATCCAGAAACTTGGGATGATCTTTAATCAACTCAAGCTCAAAAGCCAAAAATCCCTTGGGCATACCAGGGAGAGCTTGAAAACCACTCAACAGAGATGATTTTCTCTCTTCAAAAGGCTTTCCTTCATAACCCTTAAGACGTGAGAGCAATCCTTGAGCAGTTCTATCAACCCGGTAAACAGTCCAGTGCTGGTCAAGAGTCTCCAAAACACGTTTCAAAGCAGCATCATCAAGGATCTTAGAATGATCCGTTGGTATTACTCCCAACTTCCGTCCAAAGGTCCCCACTAATACAGCGGATCCCTTGCGAAAGAGGTCAAAAGAGAGCTGAGCTTGAAGACTTCTTTCAGCACTATCGGAAGAAGGAGTCTTCAAAACAGAACAGAGATCCAATAAAGCTGACTCCAGAGCAGACTTGTCTAGAGATTTCCACTCTGCAGAATGACCCAGTAGGGTCTGTGCAGCCTTCAAATAGTCAGCAGGAACTCTTTTCACGGACTTTTTGAGCTCATTGAGCTTCAAACGAAGTGCTGAAAACCAATCACCATGGATTAAGTCGAGAATATCTTTCTGAAGAACTTGAAGCTCTTGCTGCTTATCTGGAGCAAAAGGAGTTAGCGTTTGCTTAACAGTCGACTGAAGCGCTTCAGAAGCAGCTCTCTTATCAGCTTCATTCAGCAAAATACCAAAATAGGCAGAAATATGTCGAATATGAGCCACTAAATCATTAAACTTTTGAAGGTCAGTATCAGAGAGTTTCCCATCAACCTTATACACAGGAGCATAAAGCTGCTTTCTGGTCTCAAAATCGAGTTGATAGGAAGCAGTATCCATCAGCTGAGCAGATTCGACCAAAGAGTGAACAGCTGGAGAGAGTCGCTGGTAGGCAGTAAGTGAACGAAACTCACCTTGCGGCCTGGTCTTGCTATTCATTTCCTTAAGCAAGTCATCCTCTAGCTGACGAAACTGTTGAAGTAACAGCTCTAAATCCGTGTTATTTGGTGACTTTTCAACATCTTTTGATGCGAAATCATCACCATGAAGAGCAGAAGTCTCACTATTTCGTGAATTTATGCTCTTTTTTGAAGATTTGAGATCATATTTAGCTTCTATTGAGTCATTATTGACAGAATGTTGAGATAAATCATCGTTACGAGCACCATAATGCTCAGAAGCAGCATCAGCATTCCCGCTGACAACTGATGACTTGTTCCCATTCACAGGCTGAGGAGTGCCCTGTGATCCTCCAGAACGACCAATAGCTGATGAAGAATCATATCTATTTCTTCTTCCAAACGGACCTGAATCAGCATCATCACTATCTACC
>CAYGRJ010000199.1:0-2630 GCA_964352285.1 uncultured Candidatus Peribacteria bacterium | reverse complement strand
TTGGATTGTGGTTCATAAAGTATCGACACTTGGCATGCTTAGGATTGGGAGCTATTTGTTTTGGAGCTATTGCTGCTCATATTTCTCGTGGGCTCGAAGTTCAGCAAGTTACGGGCGCTTCTGTATATTTGCTTCTCGCCCTTCTTATACTGACCCTTGAAGGATTTTGGAAAAAAATACTTACTTAGTAACTATGACTGATTCAGAAAAAATGTTTACACGTGATTTGCCGATGGCCTATTTGATTCTTCGTATGATTATGGCTGTGAACATGATTCCTCATGGTGGACAGCGCTTTGCTTTTCTCGACCAGTTTGCCAGTGGAGTCGCTGATCAATTTGTGGAGGTTACTTTTTGGGGACTTTATATTTTACCTCCTTCGATTACTTACCCATACGCTATTGCACTTGCGATTGTTGAATTTGTGATTGGTCTTTGCCTTTTATTTGGATTTAAAACTCGATTAGCAGCTATCACTGGTGGATTTATGATGGTGACTCTTATGTTTGGAAAGTTGGTGAAGCTTGAGTTTGGAGCAGCTAGTAATATGTTTATTTATACTTTCGTTTTTGCGGCTCTGGTGGCCCTGCATCGTTTCGACAAGTATTCAGTGGATCAACGCTTGAGCTCTCGGTAGCGAAAACAATCGATTGTGTGATCATTGACCATACCAATAGCCTGCATAAAGGCGTAGATGATGGTTGAGCCCACAAATCGGAAGTTGCGTTTCTTGAGGTCTTTGCTGATGAGCTTAGAGAGTTCTGTTTCTGCAGGAACATCTGAAAGATTTTTGTAGTGGTTTTGTAGGGGAGTATTGCCAACAAAGGACCAAATATAGGCATCAAAACTGCCAAATTCTTGTTGTATCTTCAGGAAGGCTTGAGCATTGGAGACTGTAGATTCAACTTTGAGTCGGTTGCGGACGATATCGGGATTGAGTAAGAGTTGTTCAACTTTTTTGTTGGTAAATGTGCTCACTTTTTTGGGGTCGAATTGAGAAAAGGCTTTTTGATAACCTTCACGTTTGTTGAGGATTGTTGACCAGCTGAGTCCTGCTTGAGCGCCTTCGAGGGTGATGAACTCGAAGAGCTTGATGTCATCGTGTACGGGAATGCCCCATTCTGTATCGTGGTATTGGATGTATTTTTCGTGATCTTTTGGGACCCACTCACAACGATTCATAGAAGAGGAACTAGGGGATTGGTGTGCTGTTTTGATTCTATCTTAGCGTATTATCCTTGTTTTTTGGGGGCTTTTTACTACAATTAATGGGCCTTTGTTTCGAAGGTGACCTATGGGGTTATAGCTCAGCTGGCTAGAGCGCCACATTGACATTGTGGAGGTCAGTGGTTCAAGTCCACTTAATCCCACCAAGCTATGCTTTCAGCTTGGGTTCGCAGTCCAGTGTTCCTTTTCGCTATACTATCCTCTATCATAATGGTGATTTTTTAATTGATGTTTCATGGAAGCTTTTCGAAAGGTCTTGAGGTGGTTCTTGTCTGGATTAGTCATTTTACTGCCTTTGGCGGCGACCTTGGTCTTGGTTGGTTGGGCTTTGAATGTCATCGATCAATTAGTGGGAGGGCAGAGTGTGTTTGCGCTGTTTTGGAAGACCTTCTTTGGTTGGTTTTCTATTCCTGATGTGTTGGCTATCTTTATCGGGTACATTGTTTTGCTGACGGTGACGATTGTTGTCGGGTATTTTGCTCAAGGATTTGCTCGTCAGAAGATTGGTGCTGCTCTTCGAGGGTTTTTCGATAAGATTCCGATTTTGAATAAGATTTACCACTCGGTTGAGCAGGTTATAGACCTCTGGTCTAAGAAACAGTCTGGAGAAGATATGACGGCCATTGGCGAGGTGGTTATGGTGCAGTTTGCCAACGTGAAGGTCTTTGGAGTGCTGTCTTCTCGAAATCTCTACACCATGAATGGAGAAGAGCATTATTTGGTGTACCTGCCTTCAGCACCTATTCCCGCGACTGGATTTACCTACTTCTTCAAAAAAGATGAAGTGCATATTTGTGAAGGCCTCAAGATGGATGATATGACCAAGGTGGTGGTGTCTCTTGGTGTGCTTGGAGAAGAGGTGATGGGGAAGGAGGTGATCTTGAAAGGTGTGCCTGCGAAGACCGTTCCAGCTCCTCCTCAAGCAGTTTCTGCACCAGTGGCAGTTACGGCTCCACCTGTACCTGCAGCAAAGAGCCCGTCTGCTGATCCAGAAAAGAAGGCTTAGGGCTTTTTGTTTTCTGGAGTTTTTGAGTTACTTGTTGTTGATGTATTGGTAGAGGGCGATGACAAATTCAGCTCTGGTGACGTTCTGTGCTGGATTTAGGGTTTTCTCACCAGGGAAGAGGTTGTACTGAAAGGCTATCCCAGCGTATCTCCAGAACCATGCTGCTGGATAGTTGACAACGTCTTGAAAGCCATGAGGCAGACCTGTAGGGGCATTTAAGATTCTAGAAAGAATAGCGAGAAAGGCATCTCGTTGGAGAAGTCCTCCAGATGTTGTTGTGTCCAGGGTTTTTTCGTCTTTGTTGTCATTATTGGAGATAAGCATCAGGATCCGTTCAGCATCTGTGCGATCGATGAGTAGCGAACCACGAAATTCATTGTTTTCGAAGCCTTGTATG
>CAYGRJ010000198.1:0-2633 GCA_964352285.1 uncultured Candidatus Peribacteria bacterium | reverse complement strand
ATTTTACGCAATATGTCAAACAACAAATAAGGCTCTCTTTAAGGGCATTTCTTGACCTATCCTCGAAAAATTCCTAAACTCTGTCTGGTCTAGGACTCTCAGGTAATGAATTACCAAAGTCTGCTGACTACGAATAACTAGCTACTAACTAATCAGAAACCATGAGTGATCTCTCAAACATTCGAAATATCGGGATTATCGCGCATATCGATGCCGGTAAAACCACAACAACTGAACGAGTTCTTCTCTACACCGGGATCACTCACAAAATCGGAGAAGTTCATGACGGAGAAGCCACCATGGATTGGATGGAACAAGAACGAGAACGAGGAATTACCATTACCTCTGCGGCAACAACGTGTTTCTGGAAAGACACCCAGATCAATATCATCGACACCCCTGGCCATGTAGATTTCACGGCTGAGGTAGAACGTTCACTACGAGTCCTCGATGGAGGTGTAGCGGTATTCGATGGTTCTCAAGGAGTAGAACCTCAATCAGAAACCGTATGGCGACAAGCTGACAAGTACCACGTGCCACGGATTTGTTTCGCCAACAAGATGGATAAGACTGGTGGAGACTTCTACATGACCCTTGAATCCATTCACACCCGTCTCAGTAAAAATGCTGCTGCACTGCAAATTCCTATTGGAGCTGAAGCTGACTTTGTAGGGGTTATCGACTTGGTAGAAATGAAAGCTTACAAATTCGAAAACGAACTGCAAGGAAACCTAGAAGAAATGGAAATCCCTGCTGATCTCGCTGATAAAGCAAAGGAATACCGAGAAAAACTGGTAGAAAAGGTAGCTGACAACGACGAAAACGTGATGGAAAAATACCTAGAAGGGAAAGAAATCACCATTCCAGAACTCAAAGCAGGAATCCGAAAGGCGGTTCTCACCGGTGAGTTCTTCCCACTCATGTGTGGATCAGCACTGAAGAACAAAGGAGTGCTACTGCTTCTCGACGCGATTACTGAATACCTCCCAACCCCACTCGACAACCCAACCATCGAAGGGATGAACCCGAAAGACGAAGAAGAAAAAATCACTCGTCAAGCCGACGTCAACGAACCACTCGCTGCTCTCGCCTTCAAGGTGATGTCTGATCCTTTTGTAGGTCGCCTCACTTTTGTACGAGTCTACTCAGGGAAGCTGACATCTGGAAGCTATGTCCTCAATGCTTCAAATGGAAAGAAGGAACGGATTGGTCGTCTCCTCCAAATGCATTCGAACGAACGGAAAGAAATAACTGAAATTACTGCTGGAAACATCGGTGCGGTAGTTGGACTCAAGCAAACGCTCACTGGAGATTCACTCTCAGACGAAAAGGCTCCAATCATGCTCCAAAAGATCGACTTCCCAGAACCAGTGATCCGAATTGCAGTAGAACCAAAGACAAAAGCTGATCAAGAAAAGATGGGTATTGCTCTTTCGAAGCTTGCAGAAGAAGATCCAACATTCCAAGTCTCTACTGATGAGGAAACCAACCAAACGATTATCGCAGGTATGGGAGAACTCCATCTCGATATTATCGTCGACCGGATGAAGAGAGAGTTTAAAGTAGAAGCGAATATTGGTGAACCACAAGTAGCTTACCGAGAAACACTTCAAAAAGCGGTTTCTGCTGAGCACAAGTACTCGAAACAAACAGGAGGACGTGGTCAATACGGTCATGTGCTTATTGATGTAGAACCAACAGAACCAGGAGAAGGATACGAATTTGTCGACAAGGTAGTAGGAGGTCGAATTCCAAAGGAATTCATCCCAGGAGTTCAAAAAGGAATCGTTGAAGCGATGCAAAAAGGAATCATTGCTGGTTACCCAGTAGTAGATGTCCGAGTAACTCTCAACGATGGTTCTTACCATGAAGTCGATTCATCTGAACTCTCCTTTAAGCTCGCAGCATCAAATGCCTTCAAAGAAGCTTCTCAAGAAGCGAAAGCGGTTCTCCTCGAACCAGTGATGAAGGTAGAAGTCGTGACTCCAGAAGAATACATGGGAGATATCATGGGGAACCTCAATGGACGACGAGGACAAATCCAAAAGATGAGTGACCGAGGTATGGCGAAGGTAGTAGACGCCTTCGTTCCTCTCTCTGAGCTCTTTGGATACGCCACAGACCTCCGTTCTATGTCTCAGGGACGTGCTGCCTACAGCATGGAGTTTGATCATTACGGAAAGGTTCCACAAGCCGTAGCAGAAAAGATTCGAGAAAAGCGAGGAATGACTTCATAGTCCATCCAACAAGATCAACAATCAAAAAAAGACTCTCAATTGAGAGTCTTTTTTAAACACTTAATCAAACAAGCGAGGTTCTTCTCCATACTTCCACTCCTCCCCTTCAAGATCTTTATCAAAATGTGACCCCTTTAAAAACTCCCGAAGCTCATCTCTTGTAAACTGACGTGTTTCCTCAAGCTTGCGTGATTGAAGTTCTTCAAACTCCTCATGCTCCCTTCGAATATCTTCTGAAAACTCAAAATCAATTCTCACATACTCCAAACACAATTCTACTGTTTTCACCAACAATTCCTGAAGCTGAGGATCATCATAAAAAGTAAAATTCTTTACAGTGAGTTCAGCATCTTCCAATAACCTCACCTTTCCATCTCCATAATGAAGGTCGAATTC
>CAYGRJ010000197.1:0-2694 GCA_964352285.1 uncultured Candidatus Peribacteria bacterium | reverse complement strand
CCTCTATACCGATGTCGAAAGCTGGGATTGAGTAATGCTGAACGATCTCTGCACTTTGCGTCTCGATATATGGGGCAAAGAAGCTGTTGTTTGAGCCAATAAGGTTGAGTTTGTTGCTCCTGAGTGATGTTTTGTCGATCAATTGCTGATTTATAGGGGATCTATCCATCCAGTTTTTGAGCGTTTGAGTTAGCAATGATGTGGGAGTGTCGTTTGAAAGCCCTTCGTAGTCCAATAAGAACAGACCTCCTGTGAGGATCATGAAGATGACGATGAGGGTGGCGAATTGTTTTTGGGATTCCTTCACAAGTAGTGTTTATCTGAGCTTGCTCTGCAAGACTGATTAAGAGTATCATTATTAGTTTTCTGGAACAAAAAAAGACCACCCGGAGGTGGCCTTGATGTGTTGTGCGAGGGCTGTGAAAGTTTCTACTTCTTTTTGACTTGTACAAAGTCGAGTTCCACAGGTGTTTCTCGACCGAAAATAGTAACCAGAACCTTGAGCTTCCCTTTCTTTTCGTCGATAGAGTCGATAAGCCCTTCGTAGGTTTTGAATGGACCGTCTGAAACAATAACATTTTCTCCCTTTGTGAAGTTGATCTTGAATTTGGGTTCTTCTTTTTTGATGTGCTTTTCGATGACAGCAAATTCTTCAGGGTCAACTGGGACTGGAATGGTTCCTGATCCCACGAATCCAGTAACATTTGGAGTATTTCGAACGACGTACCAGCTTTCATCGGTTACAATCATGCTGACGAGTACGTACCCTGGAAAGAGTCTTTTCTTTTCGGTGACGTGTTCTCCTTTCTTGATGGTGATCGTGCTTTCTTTTGGCACGATGATGTCGAAAATCAGGTCGTGCATGTTCAATGACTCAATACGTTGTCGTAGAGCTTTTTCTACAGCGTCTTCGTATCCGGAGTAGGTGTGAATCACGTACCAGTTCTTTCCAGTACCACTGGCTTGCTTTCCTATTGATGTTTTGAGTGCTGTTCTTTTGACATCAGATCCCATGCTTCCTCCCATAGAGAGTGTTGTAGGGTCGACGAGTATAGAAGATCCACTTGTTGATTCACCTGCTTCCGGCTGTTCTTCAGGAGTGTTTTCGGCAGGGGCTTCTTCAGCGGTTTGCTCTTCTTCTTGTCCAGCTTTAGGAAGCTCTTCGGCTTCGGTAGGTTCAGAAGATTCTTCCTCTTTGTTTTCTGTTGTTGCTTCTGTTTCACCAGGAGCTTGGTCAGCTGGAGCCTCTTGTTGAGCAGGAGCTGATTCCTCTGTTGGAGCAGTAGATTCTTGTTGCTCATCGGTAGTAGGGTCGTTTTGGTCAGACATGGAAAAGGGATAACAGGAAATGTTGAAGATTCAAGGCATAAGATCCTAAAGACCTAGTTGAGCCCGAGGAGGTATTGGTAACCAGAGGTGAAACCAAAATCAATGAGTCCGAGCAGCAATGAGCTGATCACGACGAAGACAATGACCAAGGTGGTCATGCTGATGAGGGTTTCTGTAGTAGGCCAGGTTACGTTTTTGAGTTCGTAAGCACTGTCTTTGAGGTGACGAAAGAGGGCAGTCATAGAAAATTCTAATCATCTAAAAAAGGCGGGATTTCCGCCGACACATATATATTAGAAAATTTAGGCCTTTTTGTAAAGCCAGAAGGGGGTATTGTCCCATATTTCTGAACCCATGCGAGGATATGTAGTTTCGTTGTTCTCTAGCCCTTTCTAAGCTAATGATGACCTTATTATATGTGGATAATGAACATGAAAAAAATCATGGTGGCGATGATCTGTGTTTTGGGATTGCTCTCTGCGCTTCCTGCTGTGTCTTTTGCACAAGATTCAGGTGTGTCGGCTCCATCAGGAACTCCTCCTGCATCTGTTACTCCACCTGCATCTACTCCAGCAGCTTCAACAGCTCAGCCTTCGGGTTTGCTTTTGCCTTTTGATCTGAGGGGCCAGACTGGTGTTGATGTGAGCACCTTAACGACGGATGAGGATGGAAATCGTTTAACTGGTGTGAATGCTGTTATTTTTGCGGTTCAGAAGGTTTTTTTGGGCTTCCGACCATTATTAGGGCCACTTTTGGTGATGTATTTTGCCTGGCTTGCGATGCAGTTGATTTTTGCTCGCGGGAACGAAGAGACCTTTAATAAAGTTGCGCAGCACTTCTTTTATGTGATTTTGGGAGTGGTGATTATTTCTTTTGCGAATTTCTTGAGTGAGACTTTCTCTTTGTATTCGGGGTCAACCGGAAATGAGACGACTTTTCTTTCTGGAACTTCTCAAATTGAAGGAGCTGCCTCTGCACTTTCACGACAGATTGCAGCTTTGATAAAGTTTGTGAGGTATGTATTAGGCGGTGTTGCTGTCTTTTATATCGTGAAGTCTGGAGCGACGATTATGTTTGCTTCTGATGATGAAACGGTGACTCAGCAAAAAGAAATTTTTATATATGGGTTTGTTGGTTTGATTTTGATTATGATCGCCGAAGCCGTGATCAATACTATTTTTGGTATTCCTTCGTTGCCAGCATCTTCCACGGCTTTTGGTTCATGGTTTGCGACTCCTTCTGTAAATGTTGGTGGGGGAATCAGTTTGCTTTCGAATCTGACTAACTTGCTGTTATCTCTTTTGGGAGGCTTGTTCTTGTTTACCTTGGTTGCTGGTGGTGCTTTGTACTCTTTCAGTGGTGGAA
>CAYGRJ010000196.1:0-2727 GCA_964352285.1 uncultured Candidatus Peribacteria bacterium | reverse complement strand
GACATCGTTGATGGTGCTCCAAAGATGATCAAGGAAGGAGTGAAGAAGGAAGAAGCTGACGAAATTAAGGCTAAACTTGAAGAAGCTGGTGCTTCTTGTGAAGTAAAATAGTTCTTTTCCTTTCGAACTGACAGAAAGCCTCATCTCAGGATGAGGCTTTTTTGATATACAAATGGAATGTTATAAATGAGTTCAAAAGCTGGGTAGCCCTTCTAAAAAAGCTCAAAATCTGCTATAATAATATGAAATACATACAAAAAACCTTCTCATGAAGAATCTCTCACGACTCTTTTCTATCCTGCTTTCAGTCATCCTGGTCAGCTCGACGGTCTCGCCGACCTTCGCATCCGGAGTTTCGGTAAAAGCTCTCGACACGACAGCAGGAAACCCCGCCATGATGCTGATTTCTGGACCAGCCAATGAGGTTGTACAGCTCAGTATTACCAATCCTTACCAAGGAACAGTCACCAAGCCTTTTCAGCTCAATGAAGAGGGAGGTTTGCAGTACTGGTTTCCGAGCACTCAAATTGCAGGAAAGTACCGAGTACAAGCCGGAGAAGTCGCTCAAGAGTTTCAGGTAAAAGCAGCGAGCCCAAGCAGCAACAAGTCACAACTTCAGCTCTCAGGTCTCACGGCATATATGGGAGAAAGTATCACAGGTGAAGTGCAGCTCAAGGACGCCTTCGGCAATCGAATTGCCGCTAAACAGCTGCAAATAGAAGTGAAAGAAGGAGACAATGTATCGTGCTTCCAGGCTTGTAAGACCAATCAAGAAGGAAGAGTAGCCTTCAAGATCCAACCAGGATCTACCGGACTCAAGACGGTACTTGTTCAAGAACTGGATTCTGGAAAGAACGTTCTTTCTGAACGCATTGGCGTGATTCCAAAGGTTCAAGAATCATTATACTCCATGCCTCAGTATGGAAATCCTCAGCCACAGTTCGGGCAGTACCCTTACTATGGGCCAAATCCATACCTGCAACCAACAACAAACAATCCTTTTGTTCCGGTCTACAACCCTTACCAACCTTCATACCCTCAGCAGCCACTTTCTCAGGCGCAGGGGAATGATGATCGACTGCTCAGTTCTTGGATGGGAGCACAATTGCTCGATGAACCAGAATCTTCAAGTTCCATGCCTTCAACATCTTCAGTGGGAGATCAGCTCGTTCAAGCGAGTTCACTTGCAGGATTCGAAGTTGTTTTTGGGACTGATGAAGAAGCAGAATTCGAAGAGTCTGTAGAGGTTCAAGCTCAATCAGCTTTGGATTTTTACCTCCGCGCAGTCGATATCAATGGTGATCTCGTTCAGAATTACGATGGAGAAGTCAGTTTCGAAATCGATCCTCTTGGGCCACTGGTTCCCAGTGACTACAGCTTTACCGCTCTCGATGGAGGAACAGCGCTCTTCGAACTCGCCCTCGTGCTTTCTCCTGGTACCTACACCCTTCGAGTAATCGACAAGAACCAACCGAGCAAATCTGGAGAAGTGGAAATCATTTCTTCTCGGGCTTCACAGTCCAGCATCAACAATACCGATATTCAGCTCAATATTACTTCTCCAGTAGAAAATGGAAAGTACTCAGGAAGCCTATCTGTTCAAGGGAGCACCAGTACCGAAAACACCGAAGTAGTCATTCGTGAAGGAGGTATTCAGCTTCAAAAAGCCCTTGTCGATGAAGATCGATCCTTTTCTATTCCTGTTCAGTTAGGAGATGGAGATCACGTGCTCGACATCATCGCTACCTATCTTGTCGATGGTTCTGTGACCGAAACATCAATTACTCTCGAGGTAGATCAGACTCCACCGGTCATTACCCAGATCAATGCAGATATGGGAGAGGTGAGAGCAGGGGAGACTTTTAGCTTCACTGTCGAAGCAGATGAAGGCAGCAAGCTGCAGGCATTTATCAACAACCGGGCTTATGACTTCACAGCAGATGGAACACTCTACACCCTGAATTCAAGAGCTCCGCTCGACCAAGGAGAGTTTCCGATTTCTCTCAAGATTGAAGACGAATTCGGAAACAGCGAATCAGTTCAGGACGCTGGAACTCTCAAGGTTATCGCGGGAGTAGAGCCTATCAAAAATATCGCTGGAATCGCTGGAATCGAACAAATCACCTTCATCTGGGATCCTGTAGAAGGTGCAGATGGTTATCAAATTCGATACCAAACCGTCCTGGGGTCATCAACGGATACCAAGACCACGGTAGAGAACCGCGTTATCCTCAAGGATTTGGTAGCAAAAAGCAGCTACAAGGCCTTTATTACAGCACTTGATGCTGACGGCAATGCCCTTTCGACCGAAACCGAAAGTGACGCCGTCAAGGTGCTCGAAAAGCCTTTCGAGGCAACCGTTATCTCGCCACCAGAATCACCACTACGTGGTGCTGCTGAAGAAGTTCAAACACTTCCAACCCAACATTCGGATTCGGGTCCAGAAGTGTACCTTCTTATTCTCTTGTCTTTGATCGTGCTCAACATCTACAGCAAGCTTCGAGCTTACTGCTGTAAGATCTAGCTCGGTCCAAGGCGTTCCCTGTGGGCAGGGAAGTACTTCTCTCGAGAAGCCTTGGTTTACCAAGGCTTTTCTTTTAATATGTCAGCGATGAAAAGGCAGAAAAAGGACGTCATTCTGCCCGCTCTCTGGAGCTCAAAAAGGGAAGGAGGGAGTAAAACGAAAGAATCTTTTCTCTCGGCCAACATGAGCAAAGACGAGTAATC
>CAYGRJ010000195.1:301-2789 GCA_964352285.1 uncultured Candidatus Peribacteria bacterium | reverse complement strand
AAGCAGATGATCCTATCAACCGTGTAGAACTCGCTAAGATCTTGGTAGAAGCCACTGCAGAAGATTCGGTGATCAGCAAGGCGAGCTTGTCGGACAGCACCTATTCAGATATCGAACTGAAAGCTTGGTATCTTCCTTACCTCAAAGTCGCAAAAGACCGTGGAATCATGACGGGAGACAAGTCATCATCAGGCTTCGGGCCAACCACGGTCCGTCCAGGAGACAGCGCCAATGGAGGAGAGGTGGCCAAGATGATAGCGGTAGCCTTCGACTTGCAAGTTCGAGCATCAAAGGATGGTGAACGATGGTACAAGCCCTACCTCGAAGCTCTTCGAGAACTCAACGCTCTTCCCTACACCAAAGGAGACCATCAGGTAACTCGTGCAGAAATGATGTTTATGGTGAGCATGGTGCTGTCCAAAAAGTCCTAAGCGCGACCTTTAGGCTTTTTCTTGTGAAAGAAGTGCTGACGATTGTGAGATAAAAATCTTCTCAGGAGCTGGTCAAAGAACCCGAGTGGGCTCCGCTTGTACTTCACATACAAATACCCCAATACCGAGGCCAGTAATGCCCCCAGGGAATCGACAATCAAGTCCCACATGGTATCTACGATACCGCTTTCTTGCATATTCATGCCAAAGATTTGGTCGAGCCCAAATTCAAAGATCTCCCAAAGGGTTCCCAGAGCAATGGCGAAGCAGAAGGAAAACATCGACAACAAAAAGGCACTCATGCTGAAGCGCTTGAGCCGATACAGGCTATACAAGATCAAAAAGCCAGCAAACCCTAAGATAAAGCCAGAAATAGTGTGGAGAAAACCATCCCACCACCAAAACATACCGTAAAAGTTCTGAACGCTTCCCAAAAACAGGCTCGCGTACAAAAACAAGGTGATGCTCAGTTCAAACTCCGTGGGCAGCTTGATCTCTAAATTTCTTTCCAGAAGTGCCGGGAGGTTGAAGGAAATAAAGATCAACAGGCACTCAAAGGCAGTAAGCCATTGACCAAAAAGCAAACTCAAGCCAAGCGCGACCAAAACAGATACCCGCAGGAGATAAGAGATCCACTGCAAGATGTGTTCAGCCCTCGAAATAGTTTTAGGGGTGTCCATAGAAAACAATTCAAAGCCACTATACTCGCAATCCCAAAATTGTCAGCTTGACGAGCTGACTCTTCTTATAATCAAAAAGAGTGCACTGGATCCCGCCAAGGCGGGATGACCATCTTCAGGAGTGTCAAATAGCTGCTTAAACCAAAAATGGTACACCAGACAGGATTCGAACCTGTGACCTTCGCCTTAGAAGGGCGCTGCTCTATCCAGCTGAGCTACTGGTGCATATATATCCAGCTGCCTGCCCGCCGGAGGAGGGAGCTACTGGTGCATATTGTTGTGTGTATCCAGCTGCCTGCCCGCCGGAACCCAAGCGAATACGAAGGGTGAAGGAGGGAGCACTGGTGCACGTCTTCCCCATTCTACGCAAAAACATGCCGAAAACAACAGGAGTTCCCTGCTCGTCAGTCTAATTCTTGGTCGAAGAGTCACCGTACAGTGTTGTTCTCGCAAGCAAAGCGAGAATCGCAAAGAACACCCAGTATCCAAAAGAAAGGTCGAGGGCATGCTCACAGCTATATAGAGCACTGTAAATCTCTGCATGCTGATCATGCTTGTCAGAAAGGTATTTGCGATTCATCCGTTGCAAGAACCCGAGAAGCCCTTCACGAGTATCTTTGTCGAGGTACCAAAATGAAGAAACCCTCTGCTCAAGTTCACGAAGCACGCTCAAGAGCTGTTCTTTTGAGACACTGGCAGCAGGGGTGTTCTCAGAGGTGGCCAGCTCGAGCAGTTGTTCGAAGAGCCTTTCATCAATCTTCAAGGCTTGAGGAGAGAGTTCTCCAAAGCGATGCTGTTTGTCAGCCTCTCGTTCGGAATGTGAAAAAACCAACGCTCTCATGTGCTGGGCATGGTGATCGGTAAAGCTTTCCAGTGGTGAAGCATCCAGTCGCGCACAGAGGTCTTTTCGAAAGCTTTCGACCTCTTCTGTTTTCAAGGCAAGGGTTTCGGGTTCTTGGTTCCAGATTTCAAGAGCCCAGTCGATCTGAACTCCTGCAGAAATGCTTTGGAAACGTTGAGCAAGAGCACTCTCTTCCACATGGGCACCCGAGAAAAACCTACGGATTCGCTCTTGTCGACCGCGATTATCAGCTCCTTTTTCATGCCGCAAGAGTTGCAGAGCATCAGACTCTTCTGGCGTTCTGCAAAAGGCTTGGATATCTCTTCCCAGATCACCATCCCAGAATCCTCGGTACTCGGATTCCAATACGGCTCGGAGAGCAAGTGGTCCAGCAGAATGAATAAAGGATTGGTGGCTACGCGCTCGTATCGAATAATCCCTCAGCATTCGTTGGGCAAGTCGAGAAAGCTGAGATGCTTGAGGGTCACTCCCCTTTCGGGATCTCTTGCTATTGCTTTCCACCAGTTCAACGAGCC
>CAYGRJ010000195.1:0-291 GCA_964352285.1 uncultured Candidatus Peribacteria bacterium | reverse complement strand
GCCTCATCATAATCTGGATGGGTTCCCACTGCTCCTTGAGTTCTTGGAGAGGGAAATGCTGAGCGTTGTTTCGAAATACACGAGATGAAACATTGCTCCCGAGAGCGTGGCTTCGTACCGATCTCCAATAAAAATCTCGCTCTTCTTGTTCTATTGCCTCATTGAAAGATAAGCGGGAGTTTTTCATAAGCAGCTGCTGGTCCTCCTGAAGGTTTTCGTCAGCCAGAAAATAAGCATTTTGGCAGGTCTGCCAAGCCTCAGAAAAGCGGTTGCTCTCCAAGACAAGTTGGC
>CAYGRJ010000194.1:0-2805 GCA_964352285.1 uncultured Candidatus Peribacteria bacterium | reverse complement strand
CCCCAGTAATCCGATTACAGATTCTCTTAACCTCCTTTTGTGGAGAATTCTGAGGGTGATCAGGACGAGGATGAGAGCAACCAGGAGGTAGATTTGTACGGGGTGAATCGGAATGGTGAAGGGCACCTTAGGATTTTCAAAGGCAATACCCCAAGGGAGCTCTGTAGCAATTCCGTAGTCGTCTCCTCCTAAGAAAGCACCAATGGTGTCGAATATACTCGCGACGACTCCAGCAGGTACAAGAGCATCTAACCACTGTCCTATGCGCTCCTTTTGCTTATTGCAGTGGTAAAAGAGGGTGATGAGGAAAGCCACTCCCCCAGCCCATGCTAAAAACCCTCCATCCCAAACGGAAAGCATACTCAGGGGTTCTTGCCGGTACCTGGAAAGGAAGACGAAGATGTATCCGATTCTGGCTCCAACCAGTGACCAGATAACCAGTGAAAAAAAATGATCAGCAATGAATTCCAGATGCAGGTGATTCTTTTGAGCCTGCTTGAAGAAGAGGTAGAGACCGATCAAAAAACCAACAGCAGAAACAACTCCATTGGTAAAGAGTGAGAGTGGTCCGATTTCGAATCCAAAGATTGAAAATTCGTTGATCTGAAAGAGGATGGGGTACATGCAAGGAACGGATTATAAGGGCTCTAGAGAGCGGTTACCACGAGCTGAATGATACTCACGATCGCGTAGGACAGTAAGCTGAGGACGAGCCCGGTGATAGCATAGGTGATGGTGGTTTTTCCTTGGTCTCTCATATCGCTGTAGACCCCACCGATAATATACTGATAGCCACCATAGAGCAGCATGAGGAAGGCTATTGAACCTGCCGCGATGATTCCCATGCTGATGAAGTAGCTGATGAAGTCTGGGATATCGGAAAGGTGGATGTCGCCTGTGCGGATAGATTCAGCAAGCCTTCCTGAGTTTGGAAGGATCGAAAAACCCCCTTCTCCTCCTGCTGGAACAGCAACAGATGTCGTTGTACCACCTGTCGTAGATCCTGCAGACTCAATTGGGTTTCTTGCCTGGGTGATCAGAAAGCTCTGGACTGAGGTGAACATAAAAGAGAGGTTATCAGGACTATTTTAAAGAAGCCATTTCCACATCACAAAGGGCTGGGCTTGATAAGTTCGATAAGCGTGGGCTGAAGGTGATCAGGCTTTAGAAGAATGCCAATGGGTTTCTCTTCACCCCGTTGATGTTGACCTCGAAATGGAGATGAATACCTGTTCGTCCGTAGACTCGTCCAGTGTTCCCCATTTGACCAATAGTTTGTCCTTTGGCAACTGATTCTCCTACGGTGACGTAGAGCTTTCGCATATGAGCGTAGAGCGTGGTCATTCCGTTTCCATGATCGATAACCACATGACATCCGTATCCTCCGTTCCATCCACACTGTGACTTCTTGATCACTCCGGTTTCGGCAGCGAAGATGTTTGGAGACTGATTATTAGCGACATCGATTGCATAATGACCAGGACGGAAGTACTGGGTGTACTTTCCAATGGTTGGAAAGAGCAGCTTACCAACCGCAGCTACATACGGAGCTGATGATGATCCTGATGGAGCAGTTGCGAAGCTTCCCGTTGCTTGTCGTGGAGTCGAGTAGGTTGGGAGTGGTGTCTTGGCTCCGGTGATGACGATCTTCATGCCAGCTGCGAGGTCTTTTTCGAGGATTTCGTTGGAGGCGAGCACCTTGTCTTTGCTGACTCCGTAGGCCTTTGCGATAGATTCTGCACTGTCTTTTTCAGCGACCTTATGAATGATTCCGTTGGCAATGGTGAGATTCTGCCCTGGCTTAAGGATTGGGTTTCGTGGCAGGTTGTTGTTGATGATTAAATCACGAACCGTTACTCCGTAACGCTGAGCGAGAGTTGAGAGCGTATCCCCTGCTTCTACGGCAACGCTAAAGATTCCATTTGCCCCCTTACTTTCTTCGGTTGGAGCAAAGGTTTTGGTCAAGAATCCATCGATTGAGAGAAGAATAGACTCTGCGTATTCGTCTTCTACATCAGCACTGGCTACTTCGTATTCGAATCCTGGGTTCTGAAGACTCAAAAAGTTTGGAGATATTGATCCTCCAATCAAGATCATCATAAAGACCGCCATGGAACGAACCATTAAACGCCTTCTGATCTGGTTTACGAAACCACGATGTGTTCGATCTACTAAATCCTCTTCGAAATCCTTGAGGATTGCTCGTTTCCGTTGCCGTCTCGCAGGAGAAAACAAACGGTTATATGCTCTTCGCAGGAGAAAGAATCGTGAACGTCTCTTGCGATGAATATGTTTGAGGTAGGAATCGATAGACCTGAATTAGGAATGAAAACGGCGTAAGTATTCGGAATTTCAGCCTTACGCGAAGGTGTCTCTATCAGACACATAATAGGCTTTTTTATGCCAATAATCAAGCATCTGTACCTCAAATCTTACCTTTGACAAGGGGCTCACTGAACTCGTTTTTTACTCAATATATCTCCACTGCCCAGGGCTCCGAGAAAAAATCAGATAATCTTCTGAAAAATAATGCTTTTACTCGGAAACCAATGTGGAAAATGATCAAGCGAAGTGCTGCTTTTTAGTGCTTAAAGGATCTAAATCCCGTAAAAACCATTGGAATTCCCAGCTCATTTGCCTTATCAATAACCTCTTGATCCCTCATAGACCCTCCTGGCTGTATAATGGCTGAAATACCGTTTTTAGCAGCTTCTTCGAGTGAATCAGCAAAAGGAAAGAAGGCATCTGAGGCCAGAACTGAACCTTTTGCCCGTTCTCCAGCTTTTCGGACGGCTATTTCTGTAG
>CAYGRJ010000193.1:0-2805 GCA_964352285.1 uncultured Candidatus Peribacteria bacterium | reverse complement strand
CTTTAATGGCATTATTCAAATTCACTTCTTGAGTTGTTAACCCAAGCTCTCCAGCTTTTTCGAGACCATATTTTTTGATGCTTTCTCTTGTTTTCGCTTTTTCTGCTCTCAGTTGATTGAGGCGATTTGTTGTAAATTGGTTTTTAGCAATTCCAATGGCAACGAGTTGGTTCTGGAGGTCTGTGATTTGTTTTTGATTACCAGCAATTTGGCTCTCACTAAGTTCTCCGGTTTTGTTGGCATTTTCAAGAAAGAGAATCGTCTGAGAAATCTCGTTGAGAGACTTTTCGAACTCAGAGAGTCTCGAATCGACAAATTCTGTTTCCAGACGGAGCAGGTTGTCTGCTGCAGCTTTTCTCTTGCTGGTAAGACCGTTTGCATCTGCAAAATTTATTCCATCATTAGAAATGGTCAGATCGTAGTCTGCGAGTTCAGCACGCAGCTGTTGGATTCTCGAGAGGCTGAGCTGCGCTCTTTCTCCCTGTAGATTCTCTACAACTTCAGCCATGTCATTAATCTTGGTTTGTTGGTTTTTTGCTTCAGATGAGTTGACATCAAGATTTTCTAATGAACGTTCAAGTGCTAACTTTCTCGCTTCTGCATCTCCTAAGCGACTTTCTATATTACTAAACCTTTTCCCTAAATCAGCGTCTTGTCCAAAAAGATTTCCATTGATGAAGTCATTGAGCAGTTTGTGATTCTTAGTAAATCGATCTGCTGCTTTTCGACCTTTGGCCATAGCCCAAACCTGCATAACTGTCTGAAGTATCTCTTGTTGAAATGCGTTTGATTTCAGAGGATCTTGCCCTGGCGGAGGTGTTTCACCATTGAACCTCCTGAGGAGTTCATTCATGGTCAGGATAGTAGTTACGGTAAGCACTTGTTGAGTCTTCTCTTGCATATAGCGACTCGCAACTTTCCCAAATTTTGAATTTTCCATAGCCCTCACCACTGATCTTGAGATCTCTTCTGACCTTTCAACACCCAACCTGGTGACGTATTTTGCCTGGGTTTTAAACAGTGCTTTCGACAGAGGTCCTGTAACATCAAAAATAACTTCGTAAAAGGCCTCGGTCATTATGGAATCCAAGATTTGATTTGGTGTTGTGTTTGATCGTCCTGTTACGAGGTATTTCAATGCATCCCCACTAATAGCCTGCTCAATGACCCCCTCAAGTGCACCTTCTAAGGCAGCTCTTCCAACAAAGCCTAGCTTTTGAACTCCTCTTGTCACAAGACTCCCTGCTCTATGAGCTTTGATAGTCGCTGCAACGATATTTCTGGTATACCTTACGACTCGATATCCTTTGTAGGCTCTACCTGCAAGTGCTATACCCTTTCCGAGTTTTGCTAATCCTGAGGCAGCGAGTTTCATAATCACACTTGATGCCCCAAAACTTAAGAGCATGAGTGGAGCATTGATGAGGATTTCTTCTGTGATGATATTCCAACTCTGCTTAGAGATAGTTCCCCACTCACCAGCATAATCAAAAACACGAAGCCAATGCTGGATTCTCTTTCTTTTAATCGGGTGAGAAATAATATCTTTCAGGGTTCCATTTTTGTAATTCTTCACCATGATCGCCCTGGCACAATGTTGCTGAAGGAGCTTCATCCGTGCTGAAACCATGCTTTTAACAATCTTTTCAAAGGCATCCTTACCACCAGATGATACCTCATTATCAAGAGTTGATATCCGGTTATCAAGATTCAGCATGAGGTAGTTTCGGTAGGTCACCTTTCCTCTTGGCCCTCTCTTATACCCGAGTTCATCAACCTTTTGAGCAGGAATTTCTTGATTGAGTTGGTCTTCAACATCCTGCTTTGCTTCCGCGAGGAAGTCTGAGTACTGCTGAGGGCTGTTACAACTTTTAGCGATGAGTGGATTAAAGACATCATCCATTTCTGAATAAATCTTAGACTCCATCATGGCGTATTGCCGCTTCCCAAAGACCGTAGAAATAAGAGCATTAAGTGGTGCAGCTGGATAATCAGTCCATGATTTTCCTTCTGGAGAAAAATCATCGCTAAAGGTACCACTCAAGGTTTTATCTTGTTCAAACTGACGCTCTAGTAAATCATCATTCGTTTTGAGATCGTGGTATGAATAGCCACCTACCCCAGGTATAAAGCTTGGCCCACTAATAATAATTCGGCTGATAAAGTCAAACATTGCTTTATCCCTGATATAAAGTCCTATACTGCTGTTTTTGGGATCTTTAGTCGTGAGGATCTCGTGAAGACTTTTCCGAGGGTTATCCTCCAAGAGTTGTTGAAGTCTTGATTTTGACTTTCCTGTTGGCACAGCCATATAGAGAGCAATAAACTCATTCGACAGTGCGGTAATCTGTTCGATGAAGTTAGATTCTCCTCCTCCAAGTGGCATCCTGATCCACTGACCAAGATATGCCGTTACGTTTGAGAGCTTAGAATTCTGAACCTCATTTTTAAATGCAATGATGTCATCTTGAAGGACACCCATAAGCTGAATTCGCAGCTGAACCGCTCTTGATTGGCTGTTGAACTCTGCTCGAAGTTGTTGTGTCTGAGCAAGATCTCTCAAGAGTTTGCTTTTCTTTTGTGAACTGAGGCTGTATTTCCAATCGAGGTATGAGCTGTCATCTTTTACCACTCTCCCAGCTTTTATAACTTCTCTGTTTTCGTCATCGAGATCAACGAGGGTTTTGGGAGGTTCACCATTGGAAATTCGATCAAAGAGAATCCCGAGTTGTCTGAGGTTTGTTGGGTCCCCAGTTATGAGCACCAGGTGCCTTTTTCCTTTTGCATCTATGTGCTCGTAGATAT
>CAYGRJ010000192.1:0-2823 GCA_964352285.1 uncultured Candidatus Peribacteria bacterium | reverse complement strand
CAAGCAGAAGCGGATCTTCTCAAAAAACTTGCTGATGAAAAACAACTGGCCCTAGAAACTGCTCAAGCTTCCCTAGAAGAACTCAAAAAGGTAAACAAAGCTATTCAAGATCAAATCGCCAGGATTAAGAAAGCATCTGAAGGTGGGGTTTCCCGTGAAGAACTCATGAAGAACCTCAGTGAATACCTCTGTAACATTAAATCGTTCAAGTACCTCACAGACGAAATGAGAGATATGATCATTGAGCATTACACCCCAGGTGGAGCAGCCCAATGTAACCTTGATGATGGTCCATTCGCAGCGGGTTGCGGAAACCTTGATGGCTTCAACCAAGCTCAAAGAAATAATTCGAAAAATTTTTTCTCTGCAGGATCAGGAAACTTCAAACAGGCTGTTCTCGTTGTCGAAAAATCTGAGTTTGTTGTTCTTGATCATCTCCACGAAGCCATTGAGGCTCTCTGGGCTGACTATGCCAAAACCGTTTTTGAATACAGTGAAAAGCAGTCAAAAGTCTATGGACTCCAAAAATCGAAAGGTGCCTTCCAGTGGGCGAAGCAGTCAAAAAAACTCATTGAAGTTCGCATTGGAGCAGCAAAGATATCTTCGAAATAGTTTTGCACTCAGATACTTAACTCAAAAAACCCTCTTCATCCCGAAGAGGGTTTTTATGTATTTATGTGCTCCTGACCTTCATCCTCAACCTCAGCACCAGCTTCCGGCTCTCTTCAGCCACCATAACTGCCACACCCACCCCCAAGACCAGCATCCACTCATCAGCATTGAGCCCCGTGGTTCTGAAGATCTT
The DNA here is from genome assembly GCA_964352285.1 of uncultured Candidatus Peribacteria bacterium. Taxonomy (GTDB): domain Bacteria; phylum Patescibacteriota; class Gracilibacteria; order JAUYGZ01; family JAUYGZ01; genus CAYGQA01. The sequence goes on along the minus strand of CAYGRJ010000192.1, from coordinate 2,018 downwards.
TTGGAAGAAGGGAAGGTAGATCATCATGAGGACCATACACACAGAAACTCCGACTGATGCCCAGAGCTGCCAAAGGGTCTTGAGCTTGAAGACTGAATGCGTAAAACTCCTGGCGTTGAAGGCATTGAAGAGCTGGATGATGACCAATGAAGCGAAACCTAGTGTTGTTGTGCGCAGTTGGAGTTCTTCACTGAGCTCTATACCTTGCTCCCAAGTCCATCCCAGCTGAGAAAGTTCCCAGAGGTAGATTCCTAATATAAGAACTCCAATAAGAAAGCCCATGTACAAGAAGTGCATGATGAAGGGCTTGTTCATAATGTGCGCCTTTTGGTCACGAGGGGGGAGCTTCATAATGTCCGGTTCGGCATGGTCTATACCAAGCGAAATTCCTGGTAAGATATCGGTACCGACGTTGGTCGCTAAGATGAGCACGGCAGTAAGCGGGGCTGGTATTTGGAGGAGTACAGCCGCGAAAATGGTAACCAACTCTCCGATATTGCAGGAAAACATGAACCAGGTGAATTTTCGGAGGTTGTTGAAGATCTTGCGGCCTTCTTCTATAGCGGTCACGATGCTGGCGAAGGAGTCGTCGAGCAGTACCACGTTGGCGGTTTCTTTGGTGACTTCCGTCCCGGTGATCCCCATAGCAATCCCTAGATCAGCTCTCTTAAGAGCTGGTGCATCGTTCACGCCGTCTCCCGTGACGGCGACGATTTCTCCGAGAGATTTGAGTCGGTCGACTATACGACGCTTGTGTTCTGGGTTTACCCGGGAGAAGATCAGGGACTGAGATGGCAGTGCTGATCCTTGATGAACCATAAGAAGCTTGTCGAGCTGTTTATCATTCATCTTGTCAATCTCAGAACCCAGAAGGAGGGGAGTCACATCATCGGCGATACCAATCTGCAGAGCAATGGCTTTAGCCGTCAGCCCGTAATCACCTGTGATAATAATGGTTCGTATACCAGCTTTGTAGCAGAGTGATACTGCAGGCTTTACCTGCTCTCGTGGAGGATCGATCATTCCTGCTAACCCGACAAAGATGAGATCTTTTTCTTGGTTCTTTGGATGTTTAAGAGCGGATTTGCTTAGGGGTTTGTAGGCAAAGGCAATCACCCGAAGGGCTTCTTCTGCCATGCCTTGGTAGTGTTTTTCTACCTGTTTTTTGAGAGCGGGTGTAAAGGTTTTGAGCTTCCCATTGATCAGGATTTTTTTGGAGCGATGGATAATGCTGTCTGGGGAACCTTTGGTCCATATTTGTGGATTTAATGCCCCTTTCCCCCCCTTAACACGCCCCGAGGGATCCTTTCGACTCCGCTCAGGATGACAAACGGGGCCACCTTCTACAACGATGCTCATCATCTTTCGTTCGCTGTCGAAAGGGAGTTCGTGGAGAATCTTGACCTGAGCAAGTCGGGGCTCTTTTTTGCTGTCGAGGAGTTTTTTTTGAGCTAAGGTCAGTAATGCACCTTCAGTAGGGTCCCCGAGTATGCTGTATTTGGAACCCTTTTTTTGCAAATCAGCGTCGCTGCAAAAGCTGGAGATGCTTCGCATGAGTTCTAGATTTCCAATGGCTTGATGGTTCTTTTTGAGATGAATACTTCCTTTGTTGGGGTCGTATCCGGAGCCGCTGACTTCTAATACTTCTTCATTTCCAAGCAAAAGCTTGGTCACCGTCATTTCATTTTTGGTGAGGGTTCCGGTTTTGTCACTACAAATGACCGTCGTAGATCCTAGTGTTTCCACAGAAGAGAGCTGTTTCACCAAGGCTTTTTTCTTCACCATACGCTGCACTCCCAAAGCGAGAGCGACGGTAAGAGTAGCTGGAAGTCCTTCTGGCACAGCTGCCACGGCCACCGAAACGGCAAAGAGCAGGGATTCCACAACTGACTTCCCCTGAACAAAGATACCAGTAGCGATCAAGACTGCAGATATCGCAAGGGTCACCTTGGTTACGAAGACTCCAATATGAGTCATTTCTCTTTGGAGAGGGGACTGGTCTTTGATCGTCTCTGTGG
>CAYGRJ010000191.1:0-2823 GCA_964352285.1 uncultured Candidatus Peribacteria bacterium | reverse complement strand
AGTGACTGGGACTAAGTCGTAACAAGGTATCCGTAGGAGAACCTGCGGATGGATCGCCTCCTATTAAGGAGCTTAGCCTGACTCGAGTAATCGAATCAGTGTTAGGTCGGAACCCCGCCTAGCGGGGTTAAAATCTGATAAGGTCGTTAAAAGACCAGCCTATCAGTCTTCTCTTCTCTCTTTTGACTACCATTCTTGGATCGTTGATTTCAAATATTAAAAGACAAGGACTCGTTCCTTGTCTTTTTTGTTATCCCATCATTTGTGCACTCTCTCAATTACAGCTCCATGAAGGGGGCTTGTTCATCATATTCAAACGCGTATTGTCAGGAGTGTGATCTTTGACACCTATTATACTTTTCTCTCAGGCAGCTGAGCACACCTTTTTTATGTGTTTTTCCTAATAGACGAATCATGAGTACAACAAATGAATTACCAAAAGCGGCAACAAGCGATGCCTCGGCCCACCAAACCTTTCGTTTTATTGACTACAAAGTCTACCAAGACAGCAAGTACTGGTTCCAAGAAATCACCTCTCTCAAGGGGATTCTCGACACCAATACCGAGTTGTGGATACAGATTAAGATAAACATCACCTCTGTGCTGATGAATATTACCTCTTCATCTACAAAGCTTCCAAAGGATGCCAAAAAGTACCTTGGGAATGCCATAACTGCCGCCAACAAGGTGGTTGCATGCCTTGATCTTGCCTGTGATGTACAGGCACTGAGCCCAGAAGAATTTCAGCTTCTGTCGAATGGGTTCAAAGACGTGATCATCCAGCTGAAGAGGATGATTAAGAGCCTCGGCTCACCTAAGACAGCTGAAACTCCAGAAGTGGTAGCGACAGCTTAGTCCTCGTTGCTCAGCTGCCGAAGAGAGAAGTACAAGCTCCAAACTTGCGTCACATAAGGACTATGCGTATAGTTAGACTATCTTATCTTTCCGCTATGAGAAGACGACAAATCATCAATCGACTCCAAGATCTCCCTCTGGAGGAAAAACTGATTTTACTGGGTGCAATTGCAACGATAGTCTCCTGTTTTCTTCCTTGGTACGGGATTAACTCTCGAGTGATTAATGAGTGGTGGAATGCCTTTTCAAGTATTGGTTCGGTAGCTGGAGGGTTCTTGGTAGCATCATCTTCATTACTATTGATTCTAGTTCTCACACCTGTCTTTATTACCGGTGCAGACATTAGTAAACGTTTTCCTTGGGGAAAGCATCAGATAAGTACTTTTTTAGCGGGGCAAAATGCCTTTGTCGCCTTGCTCTTCATTCCCGTCTATTCTCAGTATGCTCTTGCAACAGCCTCAAACAGCGGCGTAAGATTTGGGCTTTATTCAGCACTTTTGAGCAGTTTGGTAACCAGTGTTTCAGCACTCATTGCCCTACAGCGTTCTCGCAAGCAAAAAGCACCAGTTTACGAAGGTGATCTCCAGCGTGAGCACCGCCCTCTAGAAGATGAGTTTGCTGATGACATTTCAGACCAGCGAAGTCAAAATAGCCAATGGGAAGAAAATGCTGATGAAGAACTCTCGCCATTTGTAAATGATGAAGAAGATCAAACCTTGGTCGGATATCAGCCAGTAGGGTATACTCATCATGATTCTCAACTTCAAAAACAAGAACAAGAGCCTTTTAATCCTCAGCAATAATGAGTCAGGAAATCAGCACAGCTCAACCGACAATGATCGTTTATTACTGCAAGAAGCTCGACAAGATCATTCCAAATCCTGAGGTAAAAAAAGGAAGCAAGTATAGCTTTATCGATCCAGAAAGTGGGCTCGACTGTGTCTACGGGAGCGCACGGTCTATCATCAATCATTTCCGAATCAAGGAGCACACCGAAAACGGAATAGCTATTTTAGAAATCCAGAAGCAAAAGATAGAAAAGCTCAAATCTGGAACCTCTTCGGAAAAAACTGATGAAGAGAAATAACAACAGAATGCTTTAGGGCGTTTGTCGAGCAAAGAAAATTGATATGTACAAATGAACAGGTATCTTTGGTTTACCATTATTATTTATTCGAGAAATTATGAGTGCAGCAGTTGAAAAAGAGGCCAAAAAGGCAGTAGATTCAGCAAAGAATCACGCATTAGAAACCGCTTTAGAACAGATCGAAAAGAGCTATGGAAAGGGCTCTATTATGAGACTTGGAGATGCTCAACACACCCACGTTGAGACCATTCCTACAGGATCGCTAGCTCTTGATCTTGCCCTTGGAGGAGGAATTCCAAAGGGGAGAGTTGTGGAGATCTTTGGTCCAGAATCTTCGGGAAAGACAACCGTTTGTCTTCATATATTAGCAGAGATGCAAAAGAAAGGAGGTCAGTGTGCCTTCATCGATGCAGAGCATGCTCTTGATCCAGAATATGCCAAGAGAATTGGAGTAGATGTGGACAACCTTCTCCTCTCTCAACCAGATAATGGTGAGCAAGCGCTTTCTATTGTTGAAACCTTGGTGAGTTCAAATGCCATTGATCTTATTATTATTGATTCAGTAGCTGCTCTCACTCCAAGAGCTGAAATCGAAGGAGATATGGGAGATAGTCATATGGGGCTTCAGGCAAGATTAATGTCTCAAGCGCTTCGAAAACTGACGGGAATGATCTCGAGAAGCGGATGTACTGTTATCTTCATCAATCAACTTCGAATGAAGATTGGTGTCATGTTCGGAAACCCAGAAACAACAACGGGTGGTCACGCACTCAAGTTTTATGCTTCTGTTCGAATCGATATACGAAGCGCTGGAAAAATTGATAGTGGAACAGGAGATGCCAAAGAAATTCTTGGGATTAACACCAGAACCAAGATTGTGA
>CAYGRJ010000190.1:0-2824 GCA_964352285.1 uncultured Candidatus Peribacteria bacterium | reverse complement strand
CCATTGATACCCCGCAGAAGGGATAAATTCTCCCAGAGGATCACGAGTCGTTGAGGTAAAAGTAATGGTATCCCCCACCTTAACAACCCCACGATTAACCACAAATTCAGCTACAGGAGCTACATTTGGACCATTGGTGATCACCAGTGGCTTACTGGGACCAATGGTATCGAGACTGCTGGTAACAGCTCCATCATTGTCTTCCAACTCAACACCGAAGATATAGGTCGTCTTTGTTCCTTCAATATTTCGAGGACCAATCACAAAAGTCGTCCGACCAGCATCAGTCACTCTCAAATCTATACGCTGACTTCCCTGACCTTCTTCTTGATACCACCAACGGTAGCGAACTACACGACCATCAACATCTCGAACTCCAGTAGCCAAGACATTCACCGTTACCGGTGTCACCAATCCTCGTTCTGGTGCTGTATAACTCACATCGGTTAATTGAGGCTCAACATTAATCACTTCTATACTAATCGTCTCAATCACATCAGTTTTATCGGTAGAAAGGTCCGTGACTGTTAAGTCAACATCTATACATCCCCCATCTCCCTTAAGAGAGAGGTCCTTAAAAACTCGAGTAAAGGTACGCGTCCGAATAACCTCTTCAAAATCTTCGATTTCCCATAAGAATGAGAGACGAGACTTCTGGCCATCAATATTCACCGACTCAGAAGCATCAAAAACCACATTATCTCGACGAGTGACTTCTATACAATCCACCAGGCTTAAATCCTGTTCGATAGAATTCACGGTGACTTCTGCAAAAGCAACAGGAGCATCTTGAAGGCCAACACGAACCGTCTTCACGATTTCATTGGTATTTCCAGCACCATCTTCTGCCAAAAGCTTCACCTGATAGCGGTTCTGACGATCGTACTTATGAAGCACGGGATCAGTATCAGCAACCAAGGTAAATCCATCTCCAAAATCCCAAAAGAATCCAATCGCTTTGTCACTCTCTGGTGTAAAAGTAATCACCTGACCAACCTGTCCTGCTGGCTTATCAACACGAAAATCAACACCGAGAAGAGTCTTAATATTCGTTTGCTCAAGTATAGTATGGGACTTATCTCCACGAGAAACCGTCAGGCGAACGGTATGCTCACCAACCGTCTGAAATTCATAGTAAATTTGTGAATCGTCACCAGCGGTCACCTGATCGTAAGTAAAAGGTCCTGTTACTCCCGCTCCACGCAACTGCAACGGACGTCCATCAACTTCCCAAAGGAAGCTCAATCCAGAAGTACCAGGAAAATCAGGGTGGAAGCTCAAAGAACCATCGAAAAGAGCTCGAGCAGGACGAATAGTCTCTGGATACACAACCCGGAACGAAGCCGTTGGGTCTCGTTCCTCAATCACCACAATTTGAGAACTCTTATCTGACTGGTCTGGACTCCCTCCACTTCCCACCAAACTGATATCGAGAGAGACTCGATACTCTCCCGGAGATGGGAACTGAAAGTTGCTCACAACAGCCGTACTAAACTGCTCAATTTCAGTGAAGGTATCATCAGGATTCTTCTGCTCGACCGTGTATAAATAGCCACCAATTGGTCGATTAGATTCTGAATTACTGCTGAAGGTAAACAAGGTATCAGCATTCCCCAAAAGTCCTGGAGAAATTCCCAAGATAGAGATCACCTCACTAAAATTCAGCATCACATTTCGAGAAACAGATCCTTGTGTATCACGTGCGTCCAAGCGCACCGTTATTCGTCCTGTTGGATTCGAATACTGACAAGGGAATAGCCAATTTCCTTGATTTCCTTCGAGAAGCACACGACCTTGAGTATTTCCACAATCATACTCAAGCTGTTCAAACACCCCTCTATTCGTAAACGATTCCGAAAGGTCAAAGTTCAAAGGAGCTTCAGTACCAGCTAAAACCCGGAAAGGCGCCGAACCAACGGCATCTCCATCTATTCGAACATTCAGCTGAGCACGTGGCTGCAAAACCCGAACCTGAACAGAAGCAATACTGGCAATGGCGGCATCGACATTCGCGTCTTCAGCGGCACCAGGGTTTACCGTGTTGTACTGACAAGCACTGCGCACAAAGAGCTGAACATTGTAAACCCCAGGAGTTGGGAAGTTCGTGGCAAAGAACTGACCGGTGGCATCTGGAGGGTTAAGGTTGGAATCCAATAACCCCAAAACTCCAGCAGAAAAGTCCAAAGTCTTATTTACGTACCAGCGGTAGTTCTCATCAACCGGCGGACAGAATTCTTGGTAAGGGTCAACTGATCGAGTCGAATCAAAATTCACCCGAAATGGACTTCCATCAGTAGGAAGCTCAGCCTCCAACGCAGAAGAAGTAATAATCGCCCTCACCTGCTTAAAGGTTCCTGCCAAGGCCAAAAATTCTTTATAGAGACGGTCAAAGGTCTCGATATCAACGAAACTCAAATCAGAACTCAGCTGATTTAAGAGCACCAGCAACCGACCAACCACAGTTCCATCATCCTTAACGCCACAATAACTCCTTACATCACGTGTTTGAGGCAAGATCGCACAAGTTCGACGAATAAAGGTTTCTAAGGCAAAAAAATTGTTTTCCAGCTGACGAAGAAGGAGATCTCGAGAAGATGGATCCAATGCAGACCCAAAATCCTTCACACCATCATTGTCATCATCGTCATCTTCTAGGTCATCAAAAACCGTTCGTAAATTAACCCCTGGCAATCGGTCATCAGTTGTAGGTCCAATAGCCTGATTCCCAGAACCTTGGGTTTGAGCAGAATTTGCATTCGTACCATTGTCACTCGGCTGACTAAACTGACTCCCCTCAACACCAAACAAACCAATGTACCGCTCA
>CAYGRJ010000189.1:0-2880 GCA_964352285.1 uncultured Candidatus Peribacteria bacterium | reverse complement strand
GATTTAGTTGAGAGTTGTGATGAGGTCGTTTAGGATTTAATCGATATTAATTTGAATTTGTGGATTTAACTGGAAAGACCTATTTGATTACCGGAGGAAGTGGATTTTTGGGATGTCATTTGGCTCAAGAATTGCTGAAGAGAGGAGCAAATGTTCGGAGCATCGACATTGCTCCTTTGGAGGAGCCCGGTTTGATTGGTCAGGTGGAGACGATTTTGGGAGATGTGCGAAGTGAGGAGGATATGAAGAGAGCTCTACAGGGAGTAGATCGAACGATTCATTGTGCGGCGGCATTGCCACTTGCGAGTCGAAAAGAAATTATGAGTACCAATGTAGAGGGTACAAGGAACCTCTTCGAGCAGGCTCGGAAGCTCGATAGAGATCGGATCGTTCATATTTCTTCTACAGCTGTATATGGTGTTCCCGAAAAGCATCCGATCGATGAAGATGACCAGCAAATAGGAGTGGGTGCTTATGGAGAGAGTAAGGTGTTATCCGAAGGATTAGTCCAAGATTTCCGAAAAGAGGGAAGTATTATTACTGCTATTCGACCGAAAACTTTTATCGGTACTGGGCGATTGGGGGTTTTTCAAATTCTCTTCGATTGGGTGCAAAAAGGTGCTCGGATTCCTGTGATTGGATCTGGGATGAATCGTTATCAGCTTCTTGAGGTGAAAGACTTGGTGAATGCGATTTTGCTGGCAGCTGAAGGAGACGAGCAGATCGTTAATGATGCCTTCAATGTAGGAGCTAAAGAATTTGGAACGGTTGTAGATGATGTTGGTGCTCTTTGTGAAGCGGGTGCGAGTGGTTCACGTGTGTTGCCAACTCCAGCAATGCCGGTGAAGGCGGTCTTGAGTATTTTAGAAACTATGCGGCTTTCTCCGCTCTATAAGTGGGTTTATGGAACAGCAGATAAGGATTCTTTTGTGTCGACCGACAAGATTGAGAAGGCACTTGGCTGGACGCCAGGATCTTCGAATGCAGAGACTTTGGTGAATACTTATCGGTGGTATGAGAATGAATACGAAGATTATCAGGGTTCATATGGGACCACACATAAGGTTGCGTGGAGTCAGGGAGCGCTTTCTGTTGTCAGAAAAGTCCTAGGGGGCTAGTGCAGCTTCTCGTACAATGGAAAAGATACTTTCCTATGTTTGAACTCCTTGTTCCCAGTTTGCATTTCTTTGGCCTCACCTTTTTGTTGGTGAGTACTGCCAACATGATGATCTGGAGTTGGTTTGCCGATGAAATGCGAGGGATGTTTGACTGGTTGATAATGATGTACCTGTTTGTTCTTTCGGGTATTTTAGTAGTTATGGGTTCTATTGGTTTTGTAGACCAGTTTAACCTTGCTTGGATGTGGTTGGGGACGAGTTTTCAGTTTGTTGTTATTTTCTGTTTCGCTTGGTGGAAGAGTGATGAGAGAGGTTCTGTTTCTTCTGCTTTGCGACATTTTTGGTCTCTTCTGGCTTGGGACCGTCTTCGAGAATTGGTTTATCGCCAGAAAGAAGGAGAATCTCGAGATTGGATCTGGTCGCTTTTTGGGTTCTTGGTGGTCTTTGGTTTGCTCGAGATGTTTCATGCTTTTGTGCATTTCCCATGGGAGTACGACACCATCGCTTATCACATGCCGATCATTGTGGAATGGATACAATCGGGATCGCTTTGGGAAGTGTTTTATGCGGTTTGGGGTGGGCCCTTGGGATACTACCCTTCGCACCACGAGTTACTTCTCACCTGGTTTATGCTTCCTTTTGGTTCGGATGGTTTAGTGAGCTTGTTTAACTTTGCTGTTGTTGCTGTCTTGATTGTGGTGATGTACAAGATTCTTCGAGAGATGGGGGTGAAGGAGTTTTTGGCTTGGATGGCTTCTGCATTGGTTATGGTGATGCCTATATTTTTGAGGCAAGTGGGAACTGGTCAGGTAGATATGTTGATGGCTCTTGGGATCCTCATGGCTTGGTATTATTTCTTGAGAACCTATAAGCGCGGTGATGGCCAGTTGTTTATTCCCATGTGCTTGGTTTTGGCTCTGACTTTAGGGACTAAGTATTTAGCGATCATTTATTTGATTCCTTTGCTGTTGGTCTTTTTGATTTTTGCAAGAAACTGGAAGCAGGCGAGTCGATGGTGGTTCCTTTGGTTTTTGGTGATTTTAGGAAGTATTGGAAGTATGTGGTACTGGAGAAACCTGATACTTACGGGTAATCCCTTGTTTCCAGCTGATGTGAGCTTTGGATCTTTCACCCTTTTCGAAGGCTATAAAGGCCTAACTGAACGGATTCAAGAGCTGTCTTTGTGGTATCGGGTTACCGAAAGTGGAGAGTGGGCCGAATGGTTGGCTGCGATGGTGAAGGAAACGGGGTGGCATTTGTATTTGGTGTTGGTGGCCTATGTACTGCTGGTGGTGGAGATGATGTCCAAGTTGCTGACAGGTACTTTAAAGCGAGGTGAAGGGAAGGTCTACACCTTGATGCTCTTTTTCTTGCCGACCTATTGGTACCTGTACTTCATTGCTCCATATACAGCCTCCATGATGGAGCATAATGTGCGTTATGCGATGCCTTGGCTGATGCTGGCGATGATTATGGTGGTGTATGTGGTTCATAAGCTTGGTGCAGCTCGGAAGTTTTTTGTAATGGCTTTGATGGGCGTGATTTGGTGGCAGTTTTTGAAGCTGCTGACTTCTACCCGTTCTGGTGTGCAGCCCTTTTTGGAATTCGGTTATGTACAGGATTATCCAGGGTTATTTGTGTTTTTGTTGGGGTTACTGTTGCTAGGGTTTTTGCTTTTTGAGTGTTGGAGAAAGCGTTCGCTTTGGCGTTATCCATTGGTTTTGCTCTTTTTGGGTATGTCTGTGGTCTTTTTGGGTCAAGC
>CAYGRJ010000188.1:0-2929 GCA_964352285.1 uncultured Candidatus Peribacteria bacterium | reverse complement strand
CTTTTAAAGTCCTTACTACTCGCCAACGGATTAGCGACATTATGAATAATCACGAGATCCGAACGTGTCGCTTTCACACCAATCTGAACAGATTGCCAGCGCTCAGCAGCCCCTTCCACAATCTTCACCATCTTGTAATCCCATTTTTTCATCTGCTTATCGAAAGCAGCAGCCTTCCCTTCGGGGACCACCACCACGAACTTATCGATTTCTTTCACTCGAGAAGCCGTATCTAGGCAACGCTTCAGCAAGGCTTCGCCAGCCAGGTTTACCAGGGCTTTCGGCTGGCCAAAGCGTTCTCCTTTTCCAGCAGCTACGATAATAAGGGTCGTTGTCAGGCTCATAATAATCCGTCTTGTAAGCAGGTAAGAATATCTCCGAAGGCGATCTTATTTCTGAGGAACTCACTGACCGCCCATTCATCATTCTCCAAAATTTTTCTCAAAGAATGTGGCTGGCTTTTCGCCGTCTCCATCACGAAATCAAAGCAGGGGTACTGTCCGTCTTCAACCTTCTTCAAGATCAAATCTTGATCGTAATCGAGAGAGACTTCTGAAGTCTTCGAAAGCACCTCTGGAGATCGCTCTGGATAAAACAATGCATAGCCGAGAGAGAAGCGCATATCAGGCTGGTAAGCCAAAAACTTACTACTGCCATCCGAAAATTCGACAATGGCATGAATAATACTCTGAGGATGCAGTCGGACTTCAATCTTCTCGTAAGGAATGCCAAAGAATTGATGCGTTTCAATCACTTCAAAGGCTTTGTTGACTAGCGTAGCACTATCAACCGTCGTCTTGGCACCCATAGACCAGTTCGGGTGGTCTAAAACCTGATCAACTGTGACTTCACTGAGCTCCGCATGATCTTGACCCAAAAAAGGCCCACCAGATGCGGTAATGATCACACGACGAATGGAGCTGGCATCTTCACCCTGAAGGCACTGAAAGATCGCATTGTGCTCACTGTCCAAAGGAATCAGTTCTGCTTGCTGTTCTCGTGCCAGATAAACCAGATCCGGTCCATGAGCGATGATCAATTCTTTATTGGCGATAGACACACGCTTCTTCATCGCGAGAGCCTTCAGCACCGCTGGGTAGCTCTCTAATCCGTGATCAAGAACGATCAGGTGATCAACATCATCTTGTATCAATTCAGCGATATCAAGGACTTGTCCGGCCTCTCCTGTAGCAGCGTCATGCAAAAAAAATCGCTCACAGTCAAACTGCTCACACAGTTCCTGAAGCTTTTCTGCATTGGCTCTGGCACTCATACCCACCACTCGAAATCCAGGTTCTTGATCTGAAAACCTCTGAACCAGTTCGAGGGTTTGCTGACCGAGTGATCCGGTAGCTCCAAAAATAACAATATTCTGCATGCAAAAACTTATGGACCTCTATTTTAAGCGAAAAAGTCCTCATCTTCCAGTCGGTCTGGTGTCGCGAGCTCTTCGAACTCTTCGACCTTCGCATGGTGATGACTGCGAATACTCTTTACCAGTGGTGATTTGAGCTCTTCATTGAGCTTCTGGAGGATCGTATGGCTCTTCAACTGCAGTTCTTGAGCAACAGCTGCATTATCTACAGAACACCACAGTATCCCCTTCTGGAACTTCTCAAAATGAATCGCAGAAAAGACTGCTGCAGGAAAAGCCTCCTTCATCAGGTTCTGAGCCTTAGAAATCACCATAGAAGCCTGCATACCACCTTGCAAGAGGTGCTTGGCTGCTGTTTTTTCTAAGAGATCTTTTAAGTCAACTTCCATAGGGATTCATAATATTTGATGTTTCGACCGGAACGTAGTGGAGTGGAGAAATCTCTTTAGGGCTCAAGAACCAGTAACCAGTAACGAGTAACTAGCAACCAGCCTCCCAGCAACTACCTCATCTCATACACATCATTCCCTTCTATATCATTGACCACAATCACCGGGAAATCGACCACTTCAAACTTTCTGAGGGCTTCCATACCCGCGTCTTCAAAGGCAATAATCTCTTGCTTCACAATCGTCTTAGCGACCTTGGCAGCCACACCTCCAAGTACAGCCATGTAGATAGCCTTTCCTTTGAGCAGCTCACGCGTCTCAGCACCTCTCTCCCCTTTTCCAATCAAACCCCTCACGCCCAGCTCCAGCACATCTTTGGTGAACTTATCCATACGCTTCGCAGTGGTTGGCCCAGCACTGTTGATCACTTGACCAGGTTTAGCCGGAGCAGGACCTACGTAGTAGATCAGAGCATCCCTAAAGTCAGCAGGAAGTTCTTCTCCCCGTTCCTTCATAGCAAAAAGCCTCATATGGGCTTCATCTCGTGCCGCAAAAATCGTACCCGTCAAAAACAAGCGATCACCTGATCGGATCTTGGCAAAGTCTTCGTCTGTGAAGGGCAGTTGTATATGAAATTCGCTCATGAGTTTCGTAAATCGCTGACCACATCATGCAGGGTCTGAGCAAACTCTTCAAGCTCTTCAGCAGTATTTTGGTAGCCGAGGCTTATACGAATACTAGATTGAGCAGCTTCTTCATCTTTACCAAGCGCCAAGATCACATGACTGGGCTCAACACGACCAGAGCTACAGGCAGACCCCGTAGAGAATTCATACCCCTGCAGGTCCATGCGCTTCACCAAGGTTTCTCCACTAACACCCTCCACACAAAAGTTCAGATTATTCGGTGACCTCTGTTCAGCTGATCCATTCAAGTGCAAACCCGTAATCTTCTCTTCAAGAGACTTCCAAAGGTCATCACGAAGCTTCTGAATACTTTCTCTCTCCGTCTTCCGTGAGTCCAAAAGCTCAACAGCCTTCCCAAAGCCAACAATTCCAGCAACATTCTCGGTACCAGCTCTCATCCCAAATTCCTGCGCACCACCAAAGGTCCAAGAATTTATCTCAATCGAGTCTCTCTTGTAGAGGAGACCAACACCCTGGGG
>CAYGRJ010000187.1:0-2980 GCA_964352285.1 uncultured Candidatus Peribacteria bacterium | reverse complement strand
GAGCTGGCTTTGATTGGTTTCGTTTTGTCGATGCTGGGTTTATTGATGGTTCGTCAGCAGAAACTGAGTTGGTATCTGGTCCCTTTGCTGAGCATCTGTTTGATGATGGCTTACATGAACAGCATGCTGCCAGAGTTTCATAGCTGGCTGATCGCTTCGCGTCCTCACTGGTCCTTGCTCCATGCATTCCAAGTACCAGGTCTCTACTCTTTGACCGTTCAGCTGGTCTTTATGGGTATTCTCTACGGAGCGTTATCGCTGATGGTCTTTTTTTGCTTTGCATTGTGGAGCCTTCTCAGTTTCCGATGGGATCGCTTCCAGATCCTCTGGATGAGAGGTATTCAAGAAAGCTGGTTGGTACTCTGGTTTGTGGTCATGACTGTTGTAATGCTGCAGATGGTTTCTTTGTTTTTGCCGGTCTTGAGTTTTGAATATCTTGAACAAGTCTTGCAGTGTTTAGGCGTTCTCTTTGTACTGCAATTGTCGGTTCGTATGCTCGATAGTGCTCACTTTCAAAAATCTCAAGACTTTATGCTTTTGAATTTTTGGATGGGAATACTGATGCTTAGTGCTTTATGGATTCCTTTGGGATATCAGTATCAACAAGGTGTGCTGAGTTTCCAACAGTTCTTTTGGCAGCAGATGCTGAGTTTCTTCGTGATGATGCTCGCATATGGGTTTATGTCTGGGTTTTTGCTATCAGCTCGATTCGCACGTCGTCAGCGTTCAGCATCTTCTTTAGGTTGGCTGAAGCAAAAGGTTTATAGAGTGGTCAAGAGGAGGGATTCTTTGGTGTATATTGGGACTTTTGTGGCAGCTTCTGTGGTGATCCTGAGTTATGCAGTATCGCATTTTTTGAGTTTATTGGTCTTATTCCCGTTGTTTTTCGTGGGTTATTTTATGCTGTTTTGCTGGAATGACTTTCAAGAAGACCTTCGCAAGAAGGGCTGGTTGGTAGAAGATCGTCGAGAAACTGAACCAGAGCAGATTCCATCACTGGTTTCTTTCTTGAGACATTCCCATAGATAAGAGTCTCTTTATAGCCTGTTTGTTTCTGGAAGTATTAAGTAGATTTTTTTTGTGTCTCTTCCATTAGGAGCGTGTTATTGCTTGCTCTTGGCATGAGATTCTTTTTGAGGTTTATCAATGACAAACCTCCACCCTTTTCTATTGATAGCATTTGTTTGATAGTTGTAATAGGTCCTTGGTTTTCGATATCGAAAAGCTTGAGACCTAAACCGAGGCTGAGAAGTCCTGGATCGCTTGAGTTAGTATAGTTCAAGATTATTTTCTGCTGTTGTTTTTGAATTTTCGAGAGTTCATCGAGAAGAGTGACTCTTTTTTTAGCGTTATTTGTTTCTTGATTTAGTACTCTTAAGATTGTTTTTCGTATTTTTTTTAAGGTCTCAATTGCTTTGCTTTTTTCTCCCCACTTATCATTATTTTTTATCTCATCTGCAATTTCGCAAATATTACGGTGTGTTGATCCTGAATTTAGTACTGTTATTCCAGATTTTTTCAGCCTTTGGGAATGTTCATTGTCCATCTGTGGTGTTGTAAAGTTGCGTGTACTTTATATCACACCCGTTCGCTTGATCAAAGATGTTTGATTATCAGATTATTCTTCTTCGACATTGACCTCTCCGAGCTTGTCGATTTTTTCGTATCGAGAAGTGATGGGATTGTAGCTCTGGTAGTAGAGTTCTATGAGGCCTTGTGTGTCGAGCTCTTCAGAACGAATGTTCATAGAGAGCAGTGCTTGCTCGACTTGGTTTACCCGTTGTGTGAGTTTCTTTCGAAGACCTGCAAAGCTTTTTCTTCGCGCTCTCAGTTTTGAAATGGTGTCATCAGGGAATACATGTGATAAAAATCTGTCGATGAAGCTGATCTTTGTACCTGCTGATGAGTCCATGGGGATCACTACGTAGAATTTCTTTTCCATAATGTCAGCGTATTCCACCAGTTTTTCTATGTATTCTTGATACTCAGCTGTTTGTTGTTTAAGAAGTGGGTTTTCTTGTTCTTCTTTGAGTTCTCCTAGGTGAGCAATGTACTCATTAATATCCAACTTTTTTGACCTCACTAAGATCTGAACAGGAAACTCTAGTGAATTGAGGAACTGTTGGTATCCGTAAATAAGTGAGTTTTGCTCGTCTTCTGATTTGAGATGAAAATTCACCGATGAAGTCGATAGCACTGCACGTAATCCACCATTTTTCAGCACTACCGTGTTGTCGTGAATTTCTGCTATAGGAAGAAAGCGTTGTGTCGCCGTGCTCTTTTGAGACTTCGGCTGATTCTTCACCGTATCTGGTGGAGTTTTTTTCTTCTTCTCATCTTTTTGTTTGGTTGGTGTTGCCATGTTTGCTGTGAATTAGGTACTGCTTTAACTGTGTAAATGAGTAATTATGGGAAACGAATTTCTTGTCCTTCTTCCAACTCTCCTGTGGTTTTGGCTGGGAGAGGGCTTATTGGTTTTGGTTCTTGGTGTAGGGCTTGAGGGATTGGAGAAGGATGGGCACTTTGTTGTTGTTGTTGTTGTTGTTCAGCTTGTGGAACACTTTTAGCTGTGTTTGGATCATTCTGCGGCGTTGTTTCTTTCACCTCTACTTGCTCATCTGGAGTATTTTTTGCAGTTTGTAGAGGAGTTGGTGATTCAGTTGTCTTGGGAGAGTCTTCTCCTTCTTTTGGTTTAGCTATCTCAGAGACATTTATACTCTTGTTTTCTGATTTGAGTTCTTCTTGATGTGCTCTTGGCTTTGGTGTTGATATTGTATTCTTTTCAGCTCTTGATTCTTGTGAGTTAAGTTCTGTAGGTTTTTTTTCAAGAGTTTTTACCTGTTTGGGCTCATCTGCTTTTTCTGAAGGATTTTCTGTAATCTGCTTTGTTTGTTCTTGTGGCTTTTTCTTTTTTCGTCGCCGACGCCTTCGTTTTTTCTTTGGTTTTTCAGTTGCTATGGAAGCCATAAAAATTATCCTG
>CAYGRJ010000186.1:352-2990 GCA_964352285.1 uncultured Candidatus Peribacteria bacterium | reverse complement strand
GCATCGGTCTCCTTCTCGCATTCGTTATGAATCTCCCGGGGAACTCAGGGCTCCTGAACACCTCTGCACAGGTGGACCCCGCAGCTGAGGAAGCCTTCGAGATAGAGTTTCGAGACAAACAAGAACGAGTCTTAGAAATTGGAAATCCATATGACCTCCCCCGCCCTGCAGAAATCAAAAGAGTATTTTCCACTTACTGTTGTTTTAGTGGCGGTCTTGTCCTCAAGCTTTCAAATATTGTTGTAAACGAACAGCAAAAAAACCTTCATAGTTGTAATCACTGTAGTAATGATTCAGAAAGCGTTGATTGGCAAATCCCTCCGGGAATCATCGCCGACAGGGTTGAGCAACCTGGTGCGATCTTCAATGGTCAAATGACCTTTGTTGATATTCTTGGAAAACTCACCCAAACCGTTCGTGTTGATGAGTTTGCTAAACCAATAGATCGTGTAGGCGAAGTAGCCGACACCACGGGGGTTCAGACTGTCGTTATATCTTCTTCGAAACCAGAGGTTATGGTTTGGGTGGGGGGAGAAACAAACTACACCCAACAAGAAACCTCATCATTCACCGACCAAATCTACGCTTGTGTCGACAAAAACCTCGATCAAAAGTGTGACTTCCAGAGTTTTGCCTGCGCCGACGGTATCGATAACGATGGCAATGGAAAGATTGATTTCCCCAATGACATCGGTTGTACAGATAGACTCGATAATGATGAAACAGACCCAGCACACTGTAAGGATGGTCTCGATAACGATGGAGATGGAGCCATTGATCTCGCTGATGAGGGTTGTTCCAGTTTAGAAGACGGTGATGAAAGAAACCCTATTTGCGCAGATGGGCTCGATAACGATGGAGATGGTTTTATCGATCATCCAGACGATATTGGTTGTGATAGCCGGCAAGACAACGATGAGCAAAACCCACCCATCGATAGAAACGTTACCCTCAACAACAGTAAGAAACCCCAACTCATCATTCAACCACCATTAGAAATTGATGAGGTGATTTCTCTCAGTTCTTGCTCAGGCTGCACCATCACAGCAGTACCAGACCCAACACAGTTTGTAGTAGGGCAAGAAGCCGTCAGCATCATTACCATTCACAATGCTGCAGAAGGAACCTACCGCTATGCCATCCTTGCCATCAGTGAACAACTCGTTGAAGTTCAAGAGCTCTTCACCCGACAAGGGAGGGCTTACAGCAATCTCAAATAATCCACCTGGATCATTCCATGAACAAAAACTACCTTCCCAGTATCGCAGCTACACTAGCCCTCTTGATGATGGTGCTGCTTCTCCAACTTCCCAAGGGATCTCAACTCAACCCTTATTTTGCAGCACAAACAGGAACAAATCCTTCTTCAGCAAGCCTTTGTAATGACTCACTCGATAACGATGGGGATGGAAGTATTGATTTCCCCAATGATCCAGGCTGCCAATCACTCAACGATAATGACGAAGTTGACTCGCCACTGCGAGGCACAGAGCTGAACGCTCCCAACCAACTCATTATGTCCTTTTTGAAGGATCAAGAAAACGACTACGCAGTTCGTGCCAACACCTCTGCTGGTGAAGAGTTTCTTCCCCTTGTCCTTCAGGACATCTTTCAAGACAACCCTAACGAAGCCCTCCAAAACGCAGAAACAGCATTCATCCACCTTCAAGCACAAGACAACAGCGGCAAGAAGTACAGCCTTATCAAAGAAGCTCGCCACTGGGACCTTAGCCTCGTCGATGACGACACCCGAACTCCAGAACCCTACTACACCGTTTTCCAGAGTCGTGGAGACAGAACCCAATGCCTGGATGCCGTGAAGAATATCCCTAGTCTCTACCAATACACCCAAAGCCCAGCCGCATTTCAGATTTTGCTCGACCTCATTTCCCTTTGCCAGCGTTAATATATGCCTGAACAGACCACCACATCGAGATCATCACTACTAGGCCTCTTTGGGATAGTCGTTGTGCTGATCTTGCTGGCAGTTTGGTCTATGAGCCAAGGATTTCAAGAACTCCAAACCTCAACTTTACAAACCAGCCTCAATAAGCTCAGCTCAACACAACTTCAGCTGAGTATTCCAGAGGCAGGAAGGTTGCATATAGAACTCGGACCAAGCAGTACTCTAGATGACGCCACCATCTTCACCATGACCATGAGGTCATCAGAAGCAAACCCACTAATTACCCCACCTTTTATTGTTCCATCAGAACTAAACACCCTAGTGAATACTGTGAACATCAATGATGATAATGAACTTATCCTCGCTGTGGTCTTCCCAGAGAATTACTTCAAACAAAAAAAGAAATTAGCAGAACTCCCCTTTCTTACCTCTGAAATTGGAGAGTTTGAAGTCACGAGAGTCTACTTAGGAAACACTCCACAAATCACCTTTCCTCCTTCACAAGAGTTTCCTATCTTCCTCGATAGCCCCTTCTTAGAGTTCGATGAAAATGGAGAATCCTTAATCCCAATAGTTCCAGACAATCAAGGAGGACAAACAGAAGAAACACCACGTTGTCAGGATGGACTCGATAACGACGGAGATGGATTTATAGACTTCCCAGACGATATTGGCTGCGATGACCTTTCAGACGACGATGAAGAAGACCCCGTGACGATCAAAAAGATAAAA
>CAYGRJ010000186.1:0-342 GCA_964352285.1 uncultured Candidatus Peribacteria bacterium | reverse complement strand
CTCACAGTTTCAGGTTTCAGAGACCTACTTTGTTCTACCACCTGCACAAGAACAGCTTCTCTACCAGTTCACCCTCGAAGCCACTGGTGGTGAATCAAACCCTATCTTCTCAGTTCGTGGTCGACAAGCCAATCAAAACGGAGCCTTTCCCCTCTCAAATTCTGGGCTCGTCCTCAACCAAACAGGAGTCATCAGCGGAGAACCAACCACTCTTCAAGCAGGAAACTATCGTTACCAAATGCAGCTGAGTGATGGAACAGAATCACTGAACTTCACCATTCAGGTAGCCGTTAATGACGCCTTCGGAGATCCTGTTGGGCTCGATATACGACCAACCTTCCC
>CAYGRJ010000185.1:0-3024 GCA_964352285.1 uncultured Candidatus Peribacteria bacterium | reverse complement strand
GTTACAATACCTTGGTGGGAGAACGAGGAATCAAGCTTTCCGGAGGAGAACGTCAACGAGTGGCTATCGCCAGAGCTATCCTCGAAAACGCTCCGATCGTGGTACTCGATGAAGCGACCTCGAGTTTAGATTCCCATTCCGAGAAGCTCATCCAACAAGCCCTTCACCGTCTCCTTAAGAATAAAACGGCCATCATCATTGCCCATCGCCTTTCCACCATCATGGAGTCCGATCGCATCCTTCTCATCGACAAGGGGCAGGTCGTCGAAGACGGGTCTCATGAGGAACTGTTGAAAAACAAAAAGGGTCGCTATCGACACCTTTGGGACCTTCAAGCCGGAGGATTCCTGAGTGACTAAAAACTCAATTGATGTTTCGACCGACTGGAAGGAGTGGAGAAATCTCTTCATAGGGGCAAAAAGAGATTTCTCCAGCAAGGTCGAAACATCAATGCTTGTTTGATACAAACCAATCGATTCTTAACGGGCATAAGGGACCTAAGCCTCCTAATGGGCCTTATACTAGATCCCCACCGTCTGCAGCATATCCATCATTAGGCGTGCCTTCTCGAGGTCATTGTTTGCTAAGTGCTCATCAATACGTTCCATGAAGAGGTTCTCGAGGTTTTCAGCGGCTCGCATGCGGTTTTCCGTTAGGAAGCGTTGAAGTTCTGGAAAGGACCCAGCAGCGAGCTCATTGATCAGGTGGTACTCTTCAGTAATATTATTACAGCTCATGAGCTGATCAGCAGCTATACCGAGGTCTTTATAGCGCTGAGCATCAACCTTTCCCTTCAGGTAGAGCTCTTTTACGAATTTTTTGAGGTCATCTCTCATAAAGAGTGAGAATACTAATGATCAAAGTTTTGGGGTTGCTCATGACTCTTATCAGATTCATCCAGAAGGTGTGCTTGTATCAGCTGACGAAGAGAGTCTTTAATCTGGGGATGCTGCTCTTGTAGCTTCTCAAAGGTATCACGTTTTTGAATTTCTAAATGCTGGACCCCTTCGACAATCTGTTCAGAAGTTTTGAGATCATCGACCACATCGCAGTGCGTCAGGGCCTCCTGAATATCTTTCTTCATCAATTCAAACTTTTTGAGCAAGACACCAGCAGCTTCTTCTAATCCTTCAGTGCCAGCGAGTTCATGAACCTCATCGAGCAGCTTCGGGAGCTGAGCTAACCACAGTTCTTGCCCGGTAATCCACTTCTTCATCAGTTCCTGTGATTTCTCGGGGTGCTGATCGATAAACTTTAACTCATCGAGACTCACCTGCTGACCAGATTCCAAGAGCAGAGCTTCAAGCTCATCAGTGGCTTCGAGATTTCTACCATCGCGTTTGCTCGACATAATTCCCCTTAGATATGTCTGATATTAAGGTATCGGGATCAATCTGCAAAGCAATGCGACTGGGTGACATGGGTCACGAGAATCTCTAAACAAGGGCCTCAGATCCTTTCAAGACCTGCAAAAGCATGCTTTACTGAGGATAGTTAACCCCTGCTTGTGGAGTACTTGTGGACAGCTCTGTATATCGTTCTTGGAATCATTTCGGCATGGCTGCTGCTGGCCTTCGCTCGTTTTGTCTATGCTTGGGTTAAGGGACACAATCGGGTCTATCTGCGAATTCTGATGCCCAGAAAGGAAGCCAAAAAGTTTAAAGAAGAAGAAAACGAAAAGGACTTTCGGGAATCCATCGCTCAGATGGAGCAGCTTATTCGCTCACTTCACGAGATGAAGGAGCTGGATCTGGCCAACTGGGTGCACACGGTTATCTGGAACTACGACAATACCGTTTTCGAGCTGCACTGCCATAGTAAAGAAGCTTATTTTTATGTGGTGACCCAAGAACGATACAAGCACCTGATTATGAAGAAGATCACCTCTTACTATGTAGATGCCGACATCGAAGAAACAGAACAACCAAAGATCTTCACCAAAGGCAAGGTCATGAGGCTCTTCAACATGTACACCAAGAAGGCTTTCTACTTCCCCATCAAAACCTACAAGATCATCGAGCAAGATGCTCTCAATGACTTTACCAATGTGTTCTCGGAAATGACGGAACAAGAAACGGCTGTCATTCAGATGGTGGTTGATCCTCGATCTAGTACTTGGAGCAAGCAAGCCACTAAAATTGCTACACAAAAATTCAAAGGCGGAAGATCAGGTGGGCTCCTGGGAATGCTCTTTGGAGGAGGCGGTGGTTCAGGAGCCACAGCAGCACCAGGCGCTACTGGAGGAGACAGTTACGTGCGGATGCTGCAGTCCGATGAAGAGATCTGGAAGAACGTTGGTCTTAAGGCTCGGCAACCCGGCTTTAATGTGACCATTCGAACCCTTGTAGTGGCGAATTCAGTACGTCGCATGCGAGAGATTATGAATAGCATCTTGACCTCTTTCAGCATCTTCATGGATCAGGGGATGAACAAGTTCCAGGCCAAACGAATCTTCCCCTGGGACCCCATCAACAATTTCTTGATGTACTTTACTTTCCATTACCGACTCAATAACTACTTACTCGAGAGAAAGTGCCTGCTCGTTCCCGAAGAAATTGCATCGCTCTATCACTTCCCCAACAGCGTCTATAACAAAACGCCCATCATTAAATATCAGGATTTCAAAACCATCTCTGCTCCAGCAGTGCTGCCTGACTCGGGTCTCTTGCTCGGAAAGAATCATTATCGAGGCAAAGAAAAGAGGGTCTACATGCCCCAAAAGGACCGCACAAAGCACACCTATATCCTCGGGAAATCCGGTACGGGTAAGTCTTACTTCTTGGGGCAACTGGCCAAGCAAGACATGCACGATGGCCACGGACTCGCGGTGATCGATCCTCATGGAGACCTGGTTCGAGACCTTTCTCATTATGTCCCTACCGATCGCGTGAAGGAAACCATCGTCTTTCAGCCTTCCGACGAAATGAGACCAGTTGGACTCAACCTCTTAGAGGCATCTAGCCCTGCAGAAGCTGAGATGGCAGCCATTCAAGCAACTGATATCTTTATCAAGATCTTTGGAAA
>CAYGRJ010000184.1:0-3054 GCA_964352285.1 uncultured Candidatus Peribacteria bacterium | reverse complement strand
ACCAAGTGATCCTTTACAAATTAATTGCTCGAGCCATTGCTGATGGAATGGGAAAAACAGCAAGCTTTTTGCCTAAACCTATAGCTGGTGAGAATGGAAGCGGTATGCATACTAATATTTCCATAAAATCAGAAGAGAAAGGAAATATATTTTACAATAGTGATGACAAGCTCAAACTTTCTCAAGATGCCAAAGCCTTTGCTGCTGGTGTTCTGGAAAAAGGTACTGACTATTGCTTGGCAATTAACCCTAGTGTAAATGCTTACCGGAGGCTCGATCCTAACTTCGAAGCACCAAACGCATTGAAGATGGACTCTAGTGATCGTGGATCTGTCGTGAGAGTTCCCATTGGAAATGAAAAATCTGCTCGTATTGAAGTTCGAGCTGTTGCTCCAGATGCGAGTCCTTACTTAGCATGGTATTTGATTGGCAAGGCTGGTCTTGATGGCATAGAGAGAAAGCTTGACTATGAACACCCTGATAATCCAGTGATATTGCCAGGAGATATCCAGACAGCAATAAATGTATTTCGAGAGAGTTCATTTATCACAGAATGTTTGGGTGAAGAAGCTCAGCTTAAGTTCGTTGAACTGAAAGAAGAGGCAGCAAGTATGACCCCTAGAAAATTTGCTAAAACAGTAGCGAAAGGTGAAGTTCTCTATCACCATGAAGTAACCAACCAACACTTGATGGAAAGTTACTAATACCCTCATCTCGAGAGTGATCAAAAGAGCGTAGCCTCGTCTACGCTCTTTTGGTTTTCTTTTTCTGTGACTCTTCTATAATGAGTCTAGTATTTTTTAAAACCTGATGTCATGGCAGACGCGACTTTCACAGATGATAACTTTCAAAGTGATGTCATCGAAGCTTCAAACAACAAGCCAGTACTCGTTGATTTCTTCGCTACCTGGTGTGGACCTTGTAAGTCCCAAGGGCCAATCGTTGACGAGCTCGCTAAAGAACTCGGTGCCGATGCGGTTATTGGTAAGATCGATGTGGATGAAAATCCAGACAGTGCACAAAAGTTTCAAGTGATGGGTATACCAGCACTAAAGATCTTCAGAAACGGAGAAGTAGTCGAAGAATTTACCGGTCTCCAACAAAAGGATACCCTTGCAGAAGCTTTGAAGAAGCATGCTTAGTTCTCTTTGATCATCGTTCCTCAAGAAACCCTTCTCATAGAGGAGGGTTTTTTATTTCTTTTGGTTTCTCTTGGTCTGATGGAACCCTCTGAGCATGTCTCCAAACTCAAGTTCGTATATATATAGGAGCGTCGAAAGGAACACCATAATGACTGGCCCGATGATGAGCCCAGGAACTGAAAAAGCGTAAAAACCCCCTAGCACTGCCAAAAACACAATGAGTGGATGGATTTGAATCCCCTCTTTGAGCATAAGTGGCCTGAGAATATTATCACTTGATGAAATCAAGATTGCCCCCCATAAGAGTATAAATAATGCCGACCACCAATACCCGATAATAAAGTAGATGATAGCTATTGGCGCCCAAATCAAACCAGAACCTACGAATGGAATAAAGCTTGCGATCATGGTTACGATTCCCCAGATTAGTGGAGATGGGACACCAATGATACTAAATCCGACAATGGCCAAAACCCCCTGTATCAGCGCTAATAGAAGGTTAACAACGATCCAAGCGTAACAGAGATTTGCAAACCTCTTGGTTATTTGTCTTTCATGGAGAGCATTGATGGGAAGAAGTTTGAACATGTAGTCGATAAACTTGTTTCCATCAATGAGGAGAAAAAAGTATGAGATGAAAAAGACCATGAGGTCGAAAATAATATTCGTTGCACTGTCCAATCCGATACGTATGAAGCTGAGTACGTAGGAAGACAAGCCTTGAAGAAAGGGGGGTACGTTCTTGAGAACCTCCTCAAGTATGGTTGGAAGAGTTGCGTTGAGATAGGGAATTCCAGAAAGAAAAATGTTTGTCTGTTGAATTGTTCTGTCTATAAGTGCTTCTATTTGTTGCTGATCGAATATTATTTCCATTCCAGAGAAATCTATACTGCTCGTGAACACCTTGGTGATGCTTACAACTTCCCCAACGGCAAGATAAACAACAAAAGATATCAAGCCCACAACTAAGAGCGAGAGGATGAGGCAACAGAGAATAGAACTCAGGTAAACATTTTTTACCCTTTTATTGATCTGATTGAAGACTGGACGTGAAACGACTGCAAAAAGAATAGCAAAGAGGAGCGGTGTAAATATTCCCTTTAACACCAAGTAAGCCAAATAGAAGCCAATACCGAAAGAGGTGACGAGAATAATTCCGCCCAAGGCCGCTGCGTAGTGTTGTCGGTCTGCCATATAGTATTGTTTAAGGTTTTCTATCTTGTTTTAGCTTTTCATATTCATCATAAAAACTTTCTCCAAGCTCTCCAACAAAATGAAAAGACTTATTTAGTCCTTTCTTGAAGAGTGATGCTGCTTGGCTTTTATCATCCTCTTTTACTTTGAGCTTCTTCATCTTGTTGAAACCCCAGCTGACGGCGATGTCAAGGGTGTCTTGCACATAGGCTAGTCCTTTTCCGATGGTTTTTGCAGCGCTGTTTTTTGCCATAGTGTTTCTATTTGGATCACCCCCAGTATATCTTTCGGATGCAAAAGCTGACGAATGCTTCAGCTTGACCTGCTATGAAGCGGTTTTCTGAAGCTTTGCCATAAAGAAGCCTTCACAAATATCTGTGGGCTTCAGCCTGAGAGCGTTTTGGATATCTGATCGGATTTCTTCATCGTTCCATTCCTTCACAATCGGCAATCTTTCATACTGAGTTTCGATTGGCAGGACCTGAACATCTGGATGTTTTTTGAGAACCCGATGAAGAACCAGTTCGTTTTCTTCTGGAGCAAAGGTGCATGTGCTGTACATAATAATTCCACCTGGTTTTACACACTTTATTGCAGCTGATAGAAGCCTCCTCTGAAGTTTGGCACAGGCCTTCACTTTGTGTCGTGACCAAAAGTTGATGGACTTAGGATAGCGTCTTTGAAATCTCGATTCACTACTACAGGGAGCATCTACTAG
>CAYGRJ010000183.1:0-3057 GCA_964352285.1 uncultured Candidatus Peribacteria bacterium | reverse complement strand
GAATCTGAGTATCTTGCTGTTATGTCTTTTGGGAGGCGTGTTCTTGTTTACCTTGGTTGCTGGTGGTGCTTTGTACTCTTTCAGTGGTGGAAAGGAAGAGCGTGGCCAACAAGCTACAAAATTGATCATTGGTTCTTTGATGGGCTTAGTTATTGCTTTTGGTTCTTACACTATTGTTGCTGAGTTTTCTTCTGGTGGTCGCGAGTTGCCAATTGCGCCGACTCAAACTGTTCCTCTGGGGAACGTTACCCCTGAATCTGCTTCACCCTCTGCTCGATGATTAAGCGTTGTTTTGTTCTTTTGATGCTGTGTTTTGCACTCCTTCCGGCTTTGCCGCAGGTTTCAGCTAAAGCCATTGACCTTCCTTTTGGAGCCGAGAAGGTTGATCATTTGCCGAAGATCGGTCTCAAGAGTGAGGGAGGAACTACGGTAGGTACTGGTGTTGCGGGAGTTCGTGGTATTGCCGATACGGTGGGAAGTTTTTTGACCTTGATTTTGAATTCGATTGCGGTGGTGGCGCTGTTCGTCGGTGGATATAATTTGATGTCAGCTCAGAGTCAGGCGTCTGAACAGATGTCTACGGAGAAGATGAATGTGCTGTATGTGTGTATTGGTTTAATTGTCTTTGCTTTGGCTTCTGAGTTTGTGTACCAGTTCCTCTTTTTCGATCAAGGACAGTTTTTTCCTGATGCTGACTCTTCTCTTGAGCTTGCGAGTAAGACGACAGCCCGTATAAAAGAGTTGCTCAATCTTTTCCTTTCCTTCTCTGGAGCTGGTGCAATCTTAATGCTGGTGATTGCTTCTTTACGTTTGGTGATCAACCCGGGGTCCGATGATCAGATTGATGGTCAGAAAAAGTTGGTGGCTTACACGGCTATGGGGATCATCATGATTGGACTTGCGGATACCTTGGTGAATGTGATTATTTTTCCGCAGGGAGGGTACAGTGGGGTGAATGTTTCAGCGTTGGAGCTGCAGCTTACTGGGCTTTCGAATTATATTTTGGGATTCTTGGGGGCTATTGTGTTTGTGAGCTTTTTGATCAGTGGTGTGTTGTTGGTGATCAATATGGGGAATGAAGATATTGTAGGGAAGATAAAAACAACCCTAAAGAATATTGTGATCGGAGCCTTGGTGGCCTTCAGTTCTTATACGGTGGTGGCGACTTTATTGGGGACGCTCTTGCTGGCAGAAGGAGGGGTGTAAAATTATACTTTTGAAATATCTTTACTCTCTTGGCAAGATTATCTTTCCTCTTTCCTGAGAAAATCCTAAGGACGGAGTGCCCGTAATGTGGGGTGTTCACTCAATCAGTTTTCGCAGAGAATGCGGCTTTTGGTAGAGTAAAATAAGATATTTATGCCTTTGCATTTGAAACGTTTTCGACTTGGATACTTAACGGCACTATTGGGAGTTATGCTCATGGGGAGTATGTGGCTTCATGAAGGGGCTCATGCTCAGAATGTTTCTGACTTCTTGAACCTGAATAATCCAGTAGAGTACGATCCCGTACGACAGGTGGGGAGAGCACGTCAGCGACCTGACTCTATTGATCAGTGTTTGTTCCGAAAGGAGTGGTTCTTCAATGAGCTCCACAATATTTGGGTTGAAGGTCTTGAACGATGTAAACGAAATTCAAAGAGAATTTTGAGTCGTGCTTCGGGCGCGAACCCTGATGCCTCCAATGTTCCAGCTGATGAACAAGCCTGCGTAGGTAAGGGTGATGGCAGTATTTTGACCCATGGGGTGCCATCAGAAAGCCAAGCACGTGGATGGTCAGATCATTGTTCTTACCTGGGGACCATCGGTGGTGCTGGGCCACAAGGTGTAGGGACTTCTTCGGGGTCGAATTATGATTTGTATTTTAATTCTCAAGGTGGTCAGCCTGTAGGTATCACCGGGACCAATAGAGCACCTTCGGGTTCTTCGGGTTCGGTTGCTCAGCAACCACTTACTGGTACTCAATTACAGGATACTCAAACTGATCTTAAGAATTTTCTTGAAGGAGGATTTAAGCCGACTTATCAAAGGAGGAACGGATACTTTTCAAAAGGACTATGAGAGGTTGACTTCCCAGCAGCGTTCGACTTTTTTCACGAATGATCAGATTCGATCTTTCAACACGCAGTTTTATGGATCACCTACAGGTGGCCCACAGAACTCTGGTTCCTTCACGCCGGTGTATACCGGGGTTGGGGTTCAGGTTCCGGATGTGTCTTTGGCTCCCGGAGGGATCTCGAAGGAGACCAGCTTGATTAACCTGATCGTGTTTTACACAAATGCAACGCTCCCTTATGTGAGTGTGATTTCGGTGTTTGTCTTTGTCGCTGCTGGTTTGTTTTATATCTTGTCCTTTACCAACGAGGAGCTTAATGCGCAGGCAAAGAGCATGATGACCTATGTGGTTATCGGAATTGTTATTATTTTCTCGGCGTATACCATCGTGAATACGCTGCTTTCGTTTTCTAGCTTTGCCGGATCTTAGATGAAAAGACTTTTTTCTCTCTTCATATCGGTGTTTGCATTCTTGCTGCTCAGCAAGCTACTGCCTGATATCTGGCCAGATGTGTTAGCACAGGTAGAGAGGAGTCTTGATTTGGTTCCTCCTACACAGATTGAAGGATTTGCGGAAAGTATTACTGTTGGAGAGGGGAGTCTCATTACCCTGGTGGTGTTGGTGACCAATTATGTGCTGGGATTCTTAGGGCTGGCAGCTATCACTGCGATTATTTATGCGGGGATTTTGTATGTGGCGAATTTTGGAAATGAAGAACTCACGACCAAAGCGAAGACTATCGTGACGTACGTAGCCATTGGAATCCTGGTGGTGATAATGTCTTACGCGATTGTGAACACGCTGGTAGGCGTGGTAAACGAGAACCCGAATGGAGGTTCTGGTGGTTCGGGAGTAGGGCTGATAGGAGCTGGAGATACGACTGTGGAGACCATTGATTCCATCTTTGACGTCACCGGAAAAGATTTTGTCTTCCCGCTGGTGAAGACCATACGGGATTTGGGAGATATTTTTACAATTAATCATAACGGAATTTTGTTGAA
>CAYGRJ010000182.1:0-3068 GCA_964352285.1 uncultured Candidatus Peribacteria bacterium | reverse complement strand
CGATCCGAACTATGAAATGTGGGTTGGGGAGAGGGGTTTCGACAACTGCTTGAACCCGTATATTTTCCTGTTTGGCCACGCAAAAAAGGTTATTCTGACACAAAGCTAAACAAGTCTACGAGATGAGTTATCAGAACACAAGAATATTTCTTTGGGAACATAAAAGTACAGTTGACAAAAAGGAAATATATAAAATAAATACATTTACAAAAAAATCAAGGTCATCCCAGCAAGCAAACACATCAACCTACTCCGCTGTTAACACCAAGGGCCCATCCTTCGTAATGGCCAAAGAGTGCTCGAAATGAGCAGACATCGAGCCATCTGCAGATAAAATTGTCCATTGATCAGGATGAGTCTTCACTTCCCAAGTTCCCACGTTCACAATCGGCTCAATGGCAATCACCATGCCCTCCTTGAGCAACGCACCCTGGCCTTTTTTCCCATGATTAGGAACTTCAGGAGCTTCATGAACCTCATATCCCACTCCGTGACCAATCAGGTCTCGAACCACTCCATAGCCCTGCCTCTCAACATATTTTTGTACAGCAGCACCTATATCACCAGTATGATTCCCAATCACAGCTTGCTCTATACCCAACTGCAGCGACTTCTTGGTCGTCTTCATCAAGTGCTGAATATCTGAGCTGATCTGCCCTACAGGGACGGTAATGGCACTATCAGTAATCAAGCCTTCGTACACCACCCCAAAGTCCATCCCGATGATATCCCCTTCTTTCAGAAGGTAATCATAAGAAGGAATCCCATGAACACAGGCATCATTCACAGAGGTACACATCGCCGCTGGGAAACCATGATAGCCCTTGAAAGCACCTGAAACACCGCGCTCAGCCAGCAATTTCTCAGCATACTCATTCAATTCACCAGTGGACACACCAGGAACGACCTTTGCTGCTGTTTTGTGCAAAATCTCGTGCAAAATCTTACCACCTTCTCGAAGGAGAGCGATTTCTTCAGCTGTCTTGATATAAATAGTATCTTTAGCCATATTTAGGAAGGTAGGTAATTAGGTTCTTAGGTTTTTAGCTTTGAAATGAGAACATTGAGCATTTTCATAACCTCCAATAGCAAACGCTCAACAACCTCAAAATCTGGTGTTTTACCATATCCCAGTCTCTTCGATAATTCCACCTGGGTTTCAAGCTCAGCACCAGACCCGTAAGCTATCACGAGAAATCGATTATAGTCCTTCCTTGAACTTCTACGGCGCCCTTCTGCAATATTCGAAGGAATAGAGACAGAAGATCTCCTCATTTGAGAAGTTATTCCATACACCTCAGATTTAGGAAAATTCTCTGTGAGCTTATAAAGCTCAATAACTAAATCCATAGCCTTTTGCCACACAACCAAATCTTTGTAGCTATGCATCATAAAAAAATCCTAAGAACCTAATCACCTAAGAACCTAACTTCACTAACAAATCTTGAGTAACATCTTCAACAGACTGGTTCCCTTCTACACTTATCAAGCGACCATCTGATTCATACCAATCGATTACCGGCTGGGTTTCAGCATGGTAGTTTGCCAGTCGAGTACGAATCGCCTCGGGAACATCATCAGCACGCTGGTAGAGGTCTTCTACAGAGCATTCTTCAAGTCCTTTTTCTTTACTGGGGTAAATCTTTCCAGTCGCCTTCGACATCCAACGATTACTCAAACGCGTAACCGATTCTTCGTCATCGAGGTGAATCAACACCGCCAATGGCTCGCGATCAAACTTCTTCACCACTTCTTCAAAGAGATCCTTTTGGGTAACCTTTCGAGGGATACCATCAAAGATAATCACATCCTCAGGACTCACGCTGTTCAAATAATTCTCAACAATTTCAATAACCACTTCATCAGAAACCAAATTCCCAGCCTCTATAATCGCTTTAATCTTTTCACCAAGTTCGCTTCCTCCAGCCACCAATGACCGAAGCTCTTTTCCCGTTTCAAACACCTTGTAGCCCTGCTTTTCAGCAAGAATCCTCCCCTGGGTACCTTTTCCAGACCCCTGAATCCCAAACAAGATCAAATCTTTCATACATATATATAAGTTCTAGACATGCCCGCAGGCCTCGACATCATAAAGAAAGCCCTAAAATAAAGCAATATCAGCAAGAACTAACCAAAAACCCCATAGCTGGGGTTTTTGGAACACACAAACCTAGACATTCCTATTTCTTCTTTATCTTAGGCTTCAGGTTTCGAAGAATAGAACGTCCGCTTCCTGTCCAGAAACTATAAGAAGCAACAGTGATCATCACCAGCATAAGAGTTGCTACGGCTGCAAAAATCTTCGGGTAGTTTTCTGCCCTCACAAAGCCAGTACAGTCAGAAGGACAACTCACCTCATCTTCATCAACTCCACAGAAACCATTGCCACAACTACATCCCGTTGGATCAGCTGCTTGTTTCTTATTCACCTTTTTCCCAATCAGCACATAACTATCGTCAGAAGAACAGTTCGCATCGACCAAACTAAAGTACTGCTGATGTCCAATAAGAGCAGATTCGTTGAAGTTTCTCTCTAAATCAGCAGAAATCAACTGACCTATAACCTTCCGAGAAGATGGGTGCTTAATCAAATCCAAATGACTAGCCCCAATTTCCCAGTAGTTGGTGCACTGGTCATTCAACAATTCTCCACCAACACGTTGAGCACTACGAACAGGAACTAAACCATCACTCTCGACACCATCAAGCAGGGTCGCAGATACGAATCCTTCATCAACGCTCGGTTTCTGATTTCCAGCAATAACAAAGTAATCAATACCAGGAACCTGTGGGATATGAGGACGGTTAGCCAGTAAACTCTTAATTTTCTCTGGCTCGAAAAGATTCGCTTTCCCAGAATTCACCAAGTAATTGTAGTACGTCATCATTAAACCTTCCGTTTCGATCACTTCATTTGGAGTCCCGATCAAAACTGCCTTCTTCACCTTTGGGATAAAACGGTACCGATTAGGGTTGATATAGTTTTCACGATGAGCAAAGGAAAGAGCTTCTTGAGTAATTAAACCTCCGACTCCATGAGAAACAATAAACACCGAATCATATCGATC
>CAYGRJ010000181.1:0-3095 GCA_964352285.1 uncultured Candidatus Peribacteria bacterium | reverse complement strand
TATTTGAACGATCTTCTGCAGAAATACCCGTGGTGATACCCTCACGCAAATCACAAGAAACCGTAAAGTTCGTATGCATGGCTTCTTCATTGCGACGAACCATCAGAGGTAGACTCAACTTCATAGCGCGATGCTCCTCAAGCGGAACACAAACCAACCCTTTCGCATGCGTGATCATAAAGTTCAGGGCCTCTGCTGTACAAAACTCAGCAGCCATCACCAAATCACCTTCATTCTCACGATCTTCATCATCCACGACAATGATCATCTTCCCTGCCTTCAGGTCCTCTACCGCAGATGTAATCGAATCAAACATATATATTGATGTTTCGACCAACGTGGAGAAACCTCTTCAAACACGTCAGAGAAATAAATCTAACCCTTCAACTTCACTAACCAATCCAAAGCCACCTGAGCAGCATACTTTCCGTGGTTCGTATCACCAGTACTCCGTTCTATTGCCTGTTCTTCAGTATAGGGAGCAAGAACTTCAAAAACCACGGGCACTCCAGTACCCAGCATCACATCCATACATCCACGTGCAGCTTCATTAGCCACTAGCTCGAAGTGATAAGTATCTCCCTTCACCACACAACCAAGAGCCACGATAACATCGAAAAGCTGCTCCTCGATGTCGCCCTCATCAACCTTCACCATCGTCGCCAATCTCTGGGCCATAAGAGGGATCTCAAAAGCCCCAGGAACTCGCTCTACATGCCACTGGACATGCTCATATTCCTCAAAAACCTTTTCCACACCTTCCAGCAAACCATCAGTAACTTCCTTGTTGAAATCAGCAACAACCACAGCCACTCGTCCATGTACTTTTTCAAAACTCCGATCTGTAATACTTTGTAATGTCATAAGAGTAATTTATTCGTGGCCCAGACTGTGTCCGCCGAAGCGTAGCGAAGGAGGATTGCCGCAGTCGTTCCTCCCTCGCAATGACGAATCATGAACTCATCATATTCTCCATATACTTAGCTAAGACATCTGTTTCTACATTGATCTGTGCACCGAGTTCTAAGTACTGGAGATTCGTATTTTCCCATGTATGAGGAATAATAGCCACCTTTATCAGGGTATTGGCTGTATCCTTCTCTACAATGGTGAGAGCGATTCCGTTCAAAATAATGATGCCTTTATGAATCATATACTTCACGAGCTGCTCCGGAACACTAACGCTCAACAACCAATTCTGACAATCATCCCTATCGTCTCCTGAATCCTCTTTATCCCTCTCCAACAACTCCCCTACACCCTCCACATGAGCCTGTACGATGTGACCGTCAAATCGATCTGAAACCTTCATTGCCCGTTCTACATTCACAAAGAAACCCTCTGAATAGTCTCCGAGAGAAGTCAGACGCTTTGTTTCTTCCAAGAACTCAACGCGGAATCCATCTGCATCCACTTCTACCACGGTCAAACAAATGCCATCACATGCAACACTTTGGCCAAGCTTCAGTTCAGGTGCAAAAGGCACATCTAGCCACATCTCGGACTCTCCAAGAGTCCTCACCCTTCCTACCGCTTCTATAATTCCAGTAAACATAAATACGATTAGCCAATCTTCTCCAAAACTTCTGAAATATTCGCAACTACAAAATGAGGTTCAGCTGCTCTCAATCGATCTTCAGGACTACTCCCACCCAATACAGCGATAGTCTGAACACCTGCCAAATTTCCAGAACGGATATCGTGCTCACTATCACCTATAAACACAGCACCTTCCAGATTTCTTCCCATGCGCTTCAAACACTCACGGACAGGTTCAGGATGAGGCTTTTGAAAAGGAATAGAGTCAGCACACATAAGTTCTTCAAAGTAATGACCAATCTTCAACTTTTCGAAGAGTCCTTGAGCTTCACTCATCTTGTTTCCGGTCACTACTCCCATAGGAACACCCTTGCTCTTCAATTGATCAAGCAATTCTTCAACACCATCAAAAAGCTGAATATTATTTTGCACAAAGTGGGGAAAATTCTTCATGTACTGCTGAATAGCAGCATCCATATCGACGTCTTCGGGTAACCAAGGCTTGAGTGTATGAGTCAGCCCTTGCCCATATGAAGCCTCGAGTTCTATCACATCGGTAACTTCTCCTCCCATATCCAAGGCCGTCTGCTTCATACAGTCGGTCACGGCTGTGGTACTATCTACCAGAGTTCCATCGAGATCAAAAAGCCAAGTATCAAAACGAGAAAAGGGCATAAAGCTGATTAAGGAACTCCAGTATAACGATCATTATTCGCTTAATAAAGCCAGATTATGAACCCCGAATTTGTTGGAACACTCGGCGCCATCATCCTTGTGACTGGTGCAGCATGGCCCATCAGCACAGGACATCCAGGTAAATCAATAAAGAACTGGCTCTTTTTGATAGGAGCAATCTTTATGCTGGGCTACTCCAGTTGGAGCTATTATTTAGGAGGAGTGATCTTTTTTATCTTCCTCCAGCTCTTTGTCTTAACCTCAAACATCTCACTGGTCATCAACCTCAATAAAAAATGGGCACAACCACTCGTGATCGTTGCAGGAATAGTATTCACATTGATATCTCTATACCTCTTAGAAGACAGTACGACCATTCCCTTTATCCTCGGGCTCAGCACCTTAGCTTATGGATACGTCTCTGATCCCGCCACACAAAAAGGTGAAATATTTCTCACCATAGGGAGCATTCTCCTCTCAATCTTCAGCTACCTCGTAGGAGACATGGTTTTCTTTGCACTCAACGCCTTCTTTACGGTCTTCTCAGCATACTACGTCTGGAAGCTCAGAGAGTAATACGAATACCAGCAACAAAAAAACCCTGTACCAGACGGTACAGGGTTTTTTAACTTAACGAGTTTACTCTTGGTCATCCCAATCACCTTCATCTTGCATGGCATCCATGTCATCCATTTCTTCATCCATATCATCCATCTCTTCTTCTGCATCGTCCATCTCCTCCTCCATGTCATCCATCTCTTCTTCTGCATCGTCCATTTCCTCCTCCATGTCATCCATCTCGTCTTCCATGTCATCCATGTCGTCTATGTCATCCATCTCGTCTTCCATGTCATCCATTTCGTCTTCCATCTCGTCCATGT
>CAYGRJ010000180.1:0-3125 GCA_964352285.1 uncultured Candidatus Peribacteria bacterium | reverse complement strand
GCCATGGCCCTGACCAAGAACCTTTGGGTCATGTCCATCGCCATCATCATCAGCTTGGGAGGTGTTGGGATGGTCTGGGCAGTTGTCTTTAGCATTGACCACGCCATCACCGTCGAAGTCTTCACAGGCGTCTCCACGACCATTGTTATCCACGTCTTCCTGGTTGGGATTTTCAATCAATACACAGTTATCTCGAATATCAGACACCCCGTCTTCGTCTTCATCGGGTTCTTTGAACTTCGGGTTGTCTTGAGATTCTCCCAGCGAGAGTTCTTTGACCACCAGATCTTCTCCAGTGAGCTGTCCCCTTTCAGCCAAGTCCAGCTCCGCATAAGCCTGACCAGAGCTGTAGATGCTGTACTGTGCTCCTGGACGGGCTAGCCAACGGACTTCGGTCATGGGGATGTCTTCATCGTCAACCTGCTCCCAAAACCGAATCTCGCGTATGCGCAGGGGTTGAGCATGCTTGATCTGCACTCTCCATAGGTTACTGGTAGTCAGTGGGAAGCTAAGCGTGCTGCTTTCCAGGTCTTCATCATCAGCAGCTCGAACGGTCTTCCAGTCTCCATTGACCTCTGCAGCAATTTCTATGCTCTTCGGGAGGGCAACATGATCATCCAAAACCAGGTTGAGTGAGGAACTGCTAAAGGCTCTATCAGCTTGTGCTTCCAATGTCGCGAGTCCTTCGTCTCTATCGAGATCAAACTCAGCACTGGTTTTCAGATCGTCGTCGAAGAAGGCGTTTCGATCACCTAAGAGCGCAGTACTATCCGTAATTTCCCACTGCAGAGGATCGAGACCACGCAGTTGAATCCAGGGTTGAGCTTCATCATTCCCCTGCTCTTCTATAGCAATGCCATATTCCATTTCTGACTGAGGAATATCCACACTGACCACTGTTGGCTTACTCAATTCACCAATCTCTAGTTGGTATTGCTTCTCGAAAGGCGAATAATCAGAGGCGGCGAGAGCCATGGGAATCGTTAAGCCAAGGGTGAGTAAAAATGTAAGAGCGCTGTTGAAGAGTTTCATGGTCAATATGTGAAAGTGATGAAGAAGCTTGATTAGTTGGATTTCTTTTCGAAGAAGGCGGTTGAGATCAAGAGTACACCAATGGCCACAAAGGTTACTATTCGTCCTGTAAGAGCCATTTGCCATACTTCGACCATTAGCAGGCGGAGCACTACCCCACTGAGCAATATGGCTCCTGGTATTCGCAAAGCTTTTTGCTGTAGCCGTGTTCCCATGTAGATACCACCTACTCCAACGAGAGTGTAGATCACCAAGGCAACTCCTCGGGCAATGTCTCCATCTTCAATGACCTTGTGAAGGCACAGCCAAACAAACATGATGGAGAGGAAGGAAGCAACCCCCATATGGATTCGTGAGACCACCGGGTGCTTTTCGTGATCTTCAAGTTTTGTAAGGGTATATGCACCTGCTATGAAGGAAAGGATCACCACCAAAAGTACAAAGAAGTGCTCATGAAGCAGTGCTACATCGGTATTTCTCCAGCTGTAGTTATCGAGGCTATCAAAAGCCATAAACATTGGGATGATTTGGAGACCAGATACAACACGAGTGGCTTGTGGAGATTCTAAAACAAGAGAGCTCACGACAATGGCTGCCAAAGCTTCTAGTGAGATAGCAATCGCCAGAGCTGCTCCATCGAGTTCGAAGGCTGTAGCTGTTCCGATAAAGACCAAGGCTAGTCCAGCGTAAATATAGAGGGGGTTCTTGAGGCCTCTTTTTAGTAATAAGCTGCTCACACCAACCATGACTAAAGACAGAGCACTGAGGACGATGCTGATCATTTCTTCTGGCACAAAGTTACTCACCCAGATCAGGAGTAAGAGGCCATTGAATCCAGCGATAATCAGGTCGCTGATGCATATCTTCTTTGAGTTCAGCATTGCCGCGAGGTTCGAGGCAAAGAAAACAGTAAAGAAGGCTCCCATAAAGATCCAAACGGTTTGAGTGTTGTACAGGGTCTCAGCTTCCCAAAAGAATCCAGAGTACAGGGCAGTAATAAACAATGCGAGCAGCGTCAAGAATCTCCAACCCGTTTTCGTCACCACGGCAAGGACTCCGAGGTCGAGCACGACCATGTACCAGAGCAGGCTGTAGATATCATTCGAACCAGAACTCGCCATAAAGGGGGCTAGGGCTCCTCCAATCAATGCGGTCACAGCCATGCTTCTGGACTTGTGGAGAATGGAAAGCAGAGCAGTTGCGATCACCACAAAAACCATCATCGCCAGGGTAACTGTCGAGGGAAATAAGCTATAAATCTGCTGAGCTGCAAAAAGAGTGAGCAGCATCATGATTTCTCCAGTGATCATCAGGACTTGTCCGGGAACGGGTCGCTTCTTCATCTGGGTGTGTCCAAAGGTCATGATCAGTGCGCCAGAGAGGATCCCAAGACTCACTCGACCAATCGGGCCAAGCCAGTCGTTGATAAAGGCGTAGCGTACAAACCAAGCCAGGGCCAGCATCAGGAGAAAACCTCCTAATTTCATCAACCAGACTTCACGAACCCAGGCAAAAAAGAGAGAAACATTTCCAGGCTCGTGCTTCTTCTTTTTTGTCGAGGAGCTCTCTGTATTCGTAATCGTTGAAACACCATTCCTTTTTTCGAGGCGGTGGACACGATCTTTTAGCGATTCGATTTCTTTTTGGAGCAAAGAGAATTCTTTCATAAGAAGGAAGTTGGAAGAATATATAAGTTCAATATATCAACGCAGCACTCTTTCACAAACCAGTTTCTATTCAGCTCTTCGTTCGAGATGCCAAAAAAGAGCTGCTGCTCATCATTTAGAGGACCAGCTGAACACCATTTATAATAAACTGCACACCAATAGCTGCCAGTATAAGACCAAGGACTCTCATGACGACCTGCAGGCCATTATTTCCCAAAACCTTCATGATCACCTGAGAGAGTAAGAGCACAATATAGACCACCACGGAAGCCATAAGAGCTCCAAAAATCAGAGGAGGAAGGTCTCCTATACCGTTCATTTCTTGAGCGTAAAGGATCAGGGTTGTGATGGTTCCAGGACCGATAAAGACCTGAATCACGATTGGAACAATAATATTTGGAAGGAGATGAATAGCCGTTTGATAAG
>CAYGRJ010000179.1:0-3139 GCA_964352285.1 uncultured Candidatus Peribacteria bacterium | reverse complement strand
GAATGTGGCCATTGAGTAAAAAAGCTTACAAGATTTGCAGTGGTTTGTTGCCAAGATGTGGCTTGGTTGTGGTTTTCTGGGGTTCCGTAAGCCATAGAATTGTTTAGCGTTCCCATAATTATGCCATACTTTAGCTAAAAAATCAAGTTTGTCAACTCTTCAGGGTGTGGAAATGGTCTTAAAAGAGCTTTTTATTCCTCGGAAATGATCTTTTTCAGTTCTCGAATGACGATATTTTGTGGTTTTTCTGTGTGTTTTTCTGTTTTTTTAGCTATTTTTCTGTTTTTATGAAGAGTATTTATACTTTCGAGTACCTTTTCTGGGGTGACTTCTTCTCCGTAGAGCATTTGCCATCTTGGATGCTTTTTGAGCATTTCTAGGGCGTTTTTTCGTTGGTGGTCGCCGGCGGCGGCTGGAAGGGGGAGAGGGATTAGCAATGCGGTTTTTTGGAGGGCTTCGATTTCTGCGAGTGAGTTTCCTCCTGCACGTGAGATCACGAGATCTGCGGTATTTAAGAAGTTGGCGTACTCATTGGTGACGTATTCGTAAGCGTGGTAATGAGGGTGTTTGAAGAGCTTTGGGAGTTCTCCTTTTCCTGTCAGATGGATGATATTCCAGTTCTGGAGCGCTTCTAGGTTGGGATAGATGCAGTCGTTGATTTGTCGGGCACCTTGGCTGCCTCCCATTACCAGTAGGATTGGTTTTTCTGGATCTAACTGAAGATCTTTGATGACTTTTTCTCGGTTTCCCTCGAAGAGTTTGTCTGAGACGGGATTTCCGCTGAGGATGGTGTTCTTGCCAGGGAAGTAGTCTTTGGCTGATTCGTAGCCGAGAAAGATGGTTTTTGCCATTTTCGCCATGATGCGGTTGGCAAGTCCTGGGTAGCTGTCGGTTTCGTGGGTGAAGATGGGGACTTTGTTGAGCCAAGCAGCGATAATTGCTGGAAGGGCTACATAGCCTCCAGAGGAGAAGATGAATGAGGGTTTGATTTTCTTGATGAGCCAAAAAGACTGCCAAATCCCTAAGAGAAATCTGAAGAAGTCGGGAATGGTTTGGAGTGAGAAGTAGCGTCTGAGTTTCCCACTGGAAATGGGGTGGAAGGTGGCGATGTCAGCGGTGACGAGTTGGGCTTCTTTTCCGGTTTTGATGCCGAGGTAGTGGATATCTAGGTTTTTGTAGCCTTGCTTGAGGGCCTCAATGAGAATGAGGTTTTTGGTGACGTGGCCGGTTGTGCCGCCGCCGGTGAAGATGAGGCTTAGTATGGTTCGTTGATCGTTGATTGTTCAGGGTTTAGGAATGTAGAGAGCCGTTGGAAGAGATTCTTTCGTCGAGCTCAGAATGACGGCTTCCTTAAGAAAGGGGGCCTTCGTTGGTCATCCAGTTGTGAAGCTTGTTGATGGCCCAGCCTCTGTGGCTGAGTTTGTTTTTGTGTTCGTCATCCATGGCGCTGTAGACCAGGTCTTCATTCAGGGGTTTGAATACGGCAGAGAGGGGGATTCCATGAGGAATGGGGCCTTCTACTTCGTGAGTGATAGTACCACGGCATTCGCCTTCACAGCTGAAGTGACCATCTTGGTCGATATAGACAGCGTGACTTACAAATCGTGCCTCTCGGTCTTTTTCTTGACCCATGCGATTCATAAAGAAGTCTAACCATTCTTGATCATTCGCTGTTGGTCCGGCACCCCAGCGTCTGGTGTGGATACCGAGTTCATCTTGAAGGGCAGAAATTTCGATGCCGGAGTCTTCTGCAATGGTGGGTATTCCGGCGGCTTCGAAGTAGGCTTTTGCCTTTATTAATGCGTTTTCTTGGTAGCTTCTGCCGTTTTCTTCTACATCTAGTCGGTGAAGATCAAGTTCTTCGAGGGTGATGAACTCGAGAGTATCTGTATTGCTGAAGGCTGAAATGATTTCATTTCGCTTTCCGGGGTTGGTCGTTGCTAGAAGGATCTTCATGATTTGCTTGTAAAACGTACTTATCTGGGTAAACTGTCTTTATTATCTCTTTATGAGGACTCGGGAACAAGCGCATTCTTTTTGTTCCGGTTATTGCCTTTATTCACTCAATATTCATCTTTTATGAAACTCCAAACGTCTCTCACTTTCGATGATGTTCTCTTAGAACCTCAGTATTCCGAAACGCTTCCGAAAGATACGGATGTTCGGACGAATTTGACGAAGGGTTTGAAGCTGAATATTCCACTGGTATCTGCAGCTATGGATACCGTTACAGAGCACGAAATGGCTATTCAGATGGCTATGGAAGGTGGTATTGGAATCATTCATAAGAATTTAACTCCAGAAGAACAAGCTCGGCAGGTTCGCAAGGTGAAGCGTTATGAGAATGGTTTTATTCGAAGTCCACTGGTGGTGAGCCCGGATGACACTCTCGAAAAGGTGATGCAGATTCGTGATCAGTACGGATACAAGGCGATTCCGGTAACGAAGGATGGAAAATCTAATGGTGAATTGATGGGGATTGTGACGAAAAATGACTACATGACTAAGCATGCGAAGGTAAAGGTGAAAGATCGGATGACCCCTTATACGAAACTGTTTATGGCTGAAAAGGGAGTTTCTTTGCAGGAGGCCTATGAAATGCTCGAAGAGAGTAAGTTTAGTAAAC
This sequence comes from uncultured Candidatus Peribacteria bacterium, assembly GCA_964352285.1. Taxonomy (GTDB): domain Bacteria; phylum Patescibacteriota; class Gracilibacteria; order JAUYGZ01; family JAUYGZ01; genus CAYGQA01. Next base: position 513 of record CAYGRJ010000179.1, on the reverse strand, counting down.
TGTTGATTGTTGAAAATAAGAAGAACAAGAAGCTCTTTGCTTTAGTGACTCGAGCTGACCTGGAAAAGACTGAACAGTTTCCACGAGCTGCAAAAGATAAGGATCAGAGTTTGATCTGTGGTGCGGCCGTTGGACCTGCTGCGAATATGCAAGAACGCGTGCAGCTTCTTGTAGAGGCTGGAGTAGATGTTCTCGTGGTTGATACTGCTCATGGTCATTCTAAGGGTGTTATCGACACCGTAAAGTACATCAAGAAAAAGTACCCAAAGCAGCAAGTGATCGCTGGAAATGTGGCAACTGCTGATGCTGTGAGGGCCTTGATTAAGGCTGGAGCAGATGGTGTGAAGGTGGGAATTGGCCCAGGTTCAATCTGTACCACTCGTGTGGTTACTGGGATTGGAGTTCCTCAGCTTTCTGCGATCTTTGAATGTGCAAAGGCTGCAGCTGGAAAGGTAACCATTATTGCTGATGGAGGTATTCGTTATTCTGGAGATGTGGCGAAAGCCTTGGCGG
>CAYGRJ010000178.1:0-3176 GCA_964352285.1 uncultured Candidatus Peribacteria bacterium | reverse complement strand
GCATTGGTATTTGCAGGAATATTCAGTCCTCAAGCTCAAGCTGAGTTCAGTGATGTTTCCGCGACCCACAAAAATTTTGTCGCCATTAAACACCTAAGCGATACGAGCATTATAAAAGGATATGAAGATGGAAGCTTCAAACCCGATAAAGTCGTCAACCGTGTGGAAGCACTCAAAATCATACTCAGCAGCAGCAATATCATTGCTGAGGTAAAAGAAGAATCCACAGGTTTCAGTGATGTTGATCTCGAACAATGGTTTGCATCTTATGTAATGGAAGCAAAACGAAGAGGAATCGTCAAAGGAAACCCAGATGGCTCTTTTCAACCTGGAAGAGAAGTAAAACGGGTAGAATTCATCAAGATGATGCTCGAAACCAATCGATTCAAAAAAGAGAAATGGGAAAACCAACAATTATTTGCAGATGTTCCAAGCGACGCCTGGTACACCCCCTACATGAACTACGTTGGAAAGGCAGGAATTCTCGCCCCCACAAACAATCAGCTCTTTCCAGAAAAAGCACTCACCAGAGCTGAAGTAGCTGAAATCATGTACCTCATGAAGCTGATCATGAACGGAAGTAACAACCAGTTTTTGATAACACAGTCAGAGCACCATATGGCTCAAATAGAGGTGTATATTAGTCAAAAAGAAATCAATCTCGCAAAACGATCTTCTGAGCTCGCTTATGACCTGACACAAAAAGCCTTAGTCAATATGCCAGATAACAATGTTGTGCTTTCAGCAGCAAAAATAGCTAAAGCTTACGACCTCCTTGTAGATGCTTTCGTGGCTGGTCTTCAAGAACGAAAAGAAGACTCGAGAGCTCTTGCTGAACTGAGCAAAGTAAAAGCAACAGAAGCCTGGGAAAGCGACAACAGTACACAAGAAATCGCGAGGCATATTAAAACTCGAGCTGACGAAATCCTCAACCAGCTCTAAATTCAGTAATAAAATTCACAAATTAAAAACCCCTCATCAATTGATAAGGGGTTTTTAGTTAAGCAGTCGAAGTAATGATTACGAGAGCTTTTCAACCAAGGCCAGATTGATACGTCCCATAGAGTCTACCTCCATGATCTTCACCTTTACCTTGTCACCTACATTCACCACATCAGTAACCTTCTCTACTCTTTCAGTCGAGAGCTTAGAGATATGAATCAGTCCGTCCTTCCCTCCAGGGATAGCTACGAAAGCACCAAAATCCATAATCCGATTCACTTCACCATCGAGTTCATCACCAGCCTGAGCTACATAAGTCACAGCTTTCACCATTCCCATAGCCTTCTGACCAGCTTCTTGATCTGGAGCAGTGATAAAGATAAGACCGTCATCATTGATATCCATCTCAACACCACATTCCTTCGTGATCCGTTGAATGGTTTCTCCCCCCTTACCAATCACATTTCGAATCAGCTCAGGATCGATCTGCATGGTTTCGATCATTGGAGCTGTCTTAGACAGTTCACCTCGAGGAGCCAAGAGAACCTTGTCCATTTCTGCAGCGATATAATCACGTCCAATTTTAGCTTTTGCAAAAGCTTCTTTCATTCGTTCTACAGAAATACCAGAGACTTTTATATCCATCTGAAGAGCAGTAATTCCCTTCGTAGTAGATGCATACTTCAGATCCATGTCTCCAGCGAAATCTTCCATTCCCTGAATATCAGTAAGAAGTCGGTATTCATCTGTTTCATCATCGATCACCATTCCCATGGCAATTCCAACGACTGGAGCCTTAATAGGAACTCCACCAGCCATCAAAGCGAGCGTAGAACCACAGATAGATCCCATAGAACTGGAACCATTACAGGTCAAGATCTCAGAAACGACACGAGTAGTGTATGGAAAGTCTTCTTCAGAAGGAAGTACAGGTATCAAAGCTCGTTCAGCCAAGAACCCATGTCCAATTTCTCGTCGGCTTGTTCCTCGCTTCCCTTTTGCTTCTCCTACAGAGTAACCAGGGAAATTATAATGGTGAAAGTAACTCTTTTTCACATCATGATCCATAGAGTCAATAATTTGAGCTGCACCAGGACCAGCAAGGGTCAAAACAGAGAGCACTTGAGTTTCTCCACGTTGGAAAATAGCAGACCCATGAGGTCGAGGCAGAACATCCACTGCGACACTAATCGGACGTACATCATCTTCACCTCGTCCATCCAAACGCTTACCATCGGTAATAATCTTCTTTCTCATGTATCCCTTAAAGACCTTATCGACAGCTTGAGAAACATTGGCATTGGTCCAGTGTTCATGATCATCACTTTCAATCTTATCGGCGTGTGCATCACGTACTGACTCAACCAAAGCCTTAAGTGCAGAATACACTTCTTGTTTGGTTTCGTGGTAGAGACCATCTAATTGCTCAGCACTTATAGAAGACTTCACTTCTTCCAAGAAAGCATCATCAAGCAGGTTGTAAGTGAAGTCTTTCTTCATCTCCTTACCAGCTTTAGACTTGAGATCTTCTTGAAGAGCACAAAGCTTTTGAATTTCAGCATGAGCCAAAGAGATTGCTTCAACCATTTGTTCATCTGTGATTTCTTTTGCACCAGCTTCTACCATCGTTACAGCATCAGCTGTTCCAGCAACGACCAAATCAAGATCACCTTCTTCTATTTGTTCGTAACTCGGGTTAATAATGTACTCACCGTTCATCATTCCCACACGAACTCCAGCAACAGCCTTAGAGATTGGAAATCCTCCAACGACGAGCGCAGCAGATGCAGCAGTAATAGCATGCGGACCTGGATCAGTTTGACCATCAGAAGACAAGACTGTTGCGGTAATCACCACATCATTTGTCATTCCCTTCGGAAAAAGTGGTCGAATAGGTCGGTCAATCATCCGCATACGGAGGATAGATTCTTCTGGTGGCCGTCCTTCACGTTTGATAAATCGACTTCCTTTAATCTTTCCAGAAGCATAAAACTTCTCTTCATACTCAACAAGCATTGGAAAGAAATCCCCTCCTTCACGACCAGCACCGAGGCCAGCAGCTACAAGAAGAACCATATCTCCAATTTGAAGAGTCACGGCACCATCAGCTTGGTAAGCCATGTGACCGGTTTTAAGGACGAGATCTCGTCCAGCATGTGAAGCAGATACTTCAGCAATATTTTGTTCCATAATGAACACAGGAATAAAAAAATAAGAATTGCTGTGTCCTGAGG
>CAYGRJ010000177.1:0-3191 GCA_964352285.1 uncultured Candidatus Peribacteria bacterium | reverse complement strand
AACTTCACGTATAGAGGAACTTGATCGAGATATCGCTGCTGCAGCTGGTGACCGTGCACGAATTGCTGAACTATCACTTGAAAGAGATGGAGTCATAGCAGAAAGAGATGGCCTAGAGGTCGTCATGGAGAGCCTTGAGGAGGAAATGGACAGATTAAAAAAGAGATTCGAACTTGTAAATGAGAGAAGAAAGAAACACTTTGCAGACCTCCAGAAGATTCGTGATGAATTTGGAATCACATCAAAACAAGTAGACATAATGATCAGGCATCTGAATACCTTGAAAGATGAAGTTCCACAAGCTACTCAAGATGCATTAAATGAACTCAGAAGAGATCTCGGGACTGCCACAACAAGAGTGACTGCGCTTGAAGCAGAAGTAGCTGAGAAGGAGAGACAGCGTGTTGCCCTGGACACTGAACTTACTCTTGCCAAAAATGAGAGAGATGAAGCTAATAGACTTCTCTCGGACAAAACGAATGAGGCTGATGCTCTTGAAATTCTGAAAAATGAATTAGAAGAGGAGCTCAGACTAGAACGTGAGTCACATACCACAACTTCTGAAGAGTCTGCTCAAAAGACTACACGTATCGAAGTGCTTGAAGAAAAACTCAGGGTGTCTGAAGAGCAAAAACATCTAGCTGAGGCTGAGAAGGCTGAACTTAAGAAGCAATTGGAAGAAGCCGAGAAGAAGATAGTGGCATTAGATGGTGAAGTTACAGACCTTAAATCAAAAATTAATGCCGAAAGCTCAGAAATTGTAGAAAAATACAAAGGCCTTGTTAATCCAATTGTGACCCTGACTCACCTTCGACAACGCCTCATTATTACAACTCTTAAAGCCCAAGAAGACCAAGAAAAATTAGCAAGTGGACTCTTAAACTCGCAACGAAACAAAAGTGTACCACTCGAACAATCTAAGGATCATTCAGAATATCAAAAAACCTCAACTCTCCGACAAAAAGATACCAATAGGACACTTTTACAAGTGGAAAGTATCTACTGGCGGCTCCCATCAGAATTGAGAAAGGAAGCCATCAAATTAATAAAAAAACATAAGAAATATGCTGACTTCGAACCCATAAAGAGGTGGAAAGTTCCAGAGATGCCTAAGGAGAAATCTGAGAAAGCTAAAAAGATGAAGAAATAGCCTAGCAATTGATAAACTTAAATAATCATGCCATAATACTGACTCTTATTTGTGTATTGTGAGTGAGTTATTCTCAGATGAAAGCCCTCTAGATCGACTTCAAGAGAGTACTCGGAAAACCGAGGAGCTTTTGAAGAGGCTTAAAGGGAGTGGAAGTGGGCATCAGGGTGATGTCGTTAATATTTTTGTAAATAGTCAGCAGCCTCAAGAAAAAGACTCTCAACAAGCTCCAACTGATCGAGTTCGAGAAGTTATAAAAGACAATAATCCGTGTGCTGCTCTTCAAGCAAGTCGTGATCGGATGATGGTCATCCTTCAGAGGATCCAGCGTGAAAACCCACTCTGTAAAGGGTTTCTTCAGCAGCTCAGTGAGCCTGAGCTTTCTTGGACGCTTCTTCAAGATCTTGAAGGTGCATTCCCATTTCTGAATCAACTTGGTAATGAGACTCAAACACTTCTAAGATCGAACCCTTTCAAAGATTTCTTTTCCCTGCTGCCCTATGTCAGTGATAAGTCAGATCTCATGCTCCTTGGTGGCCTTCTGAAAAAAGCGATGAAGTCGGGATACATGTCTCCCTATGATTTGAAGAAAGATGAGGTCTCGAAGCCTTCTAATAATCCTCATTATTATGTAATGAAAAAGATTCGAGCCGATCTGTTGGAAGTCTTAGGGGTTTTAGAGAGTGACTTCAAAATCACGATGAACTCTTTTCCTGTTGTCGGAAAGCGACCCGGACAACTCACGAGCACCATGTTGGGATACCTGGACGCAAAGATTCCAGGCTTAATAAGGAAAGATTCCCGTAAGGTGAGAGCTCACCATCTCAGTACAGTCGATCAGCACTTTCAAGAGCATCCACCAGGTATTCAAGACCGATACCTTGATGTGGCATTGGTAAATCTGAAGAACTTTTTAGCAGCTTTGAAAAGAGGGGATTTTTTAAAAGCTCACGAGCTTCGAAATGGTATTCGGATCAAAGAATCAAAGCATTTAGTATTTTTCAAAAGGACAAGTACGCATGACATTCGAGTAATAGAGCGGGGTTCAGAACTCCAGAGCTATGAATAATTTTTGTATTCTTATACCCGAGAGCATTTCTTGACAGACTATGAAGAGAATCTTACTGTCTCTTCATCATTCAATCAGTATTTAATCTGTCAACATGGCTATCGATTCAAAACAGTACGAGGAAATAGATACATCAACACCAACTCCAGAAACAATTGAAGAAGCAGTTGCTGGTCTTCAAGATGCGTACTTGCAGGTTAAAGAGTCATCTATGAATCAGCGTGAGTTGCTCAATAAGCTTGAACAGCTCCTCAAAAAGGTTCGGAAAGAGAACCCAGAAATCAGTCCATTCGAAAAGCAAATGAAGGTTCTTTCGAAGTTCCGTGCTGAACTGGTAGATATTGCTGTTGCAGCTCAAAAGAAAAGTGACGAAAGCCTCCAAGACTTTATAGCTGATGAAATTCGGAACCTGGTAGCAGAGCAAATTCCACAGGAAAATGGAGATGAAGTGTCGAATGCATTCTTTGCGAGTTTCAAAAGCGACATAGAGTCTGACCTCCAGCAAGATGATGACCTCAAGAATACTGGTGAAGTTGGTGAACGACTCATCGAAGTAATACTTGGAGCACTCTACCTCAAAGTTCGTGCCAACATCGATGATATTGGTGGTGACATGGTTCGTAATGGAATCAAAGGACTTGATGAAGGAAGCATGGAGAATATCTTTAAGTTTCTTGAAGGTCACAAAACCTTATTGGTTAGCACTAATGAAGAGCTTAGACTTGCTAAAGAAGCAGCTGAACTTGTAGCTCCTGAGCTTGAAAAGCAACAAAAACTCCAAGAGCTTCTTAACGATCTTCGAGATGAAGATGATCCAGAAAATGCCTTAGAAGATGTTGATGTCCAAAAGATTAGAAATGAAGAAAAAGAAAAGAAGTCAGCGGAGCGAGCGACAGCAGCTCGAGCATTTTTGAGAAACTTGAGAATTCAAAAAGATCTATCACAAGCCTATGCTGAAGAGCGATCGTACTT
>CAYGRJ010000176.1:0-3191 GCA_964352285.1 uncultured Candidatus Peribacteria bacterium | reverse complement strand
AAGGTGGGAGGCGGCGACAACATCGTCGGCTCCTTCGATTTCGCCGCCGTCGCCAACCAGGCTTCGGACGTCCAAATTAGCGCGGTTCACAGCGGAAACGTTGTGATCGAGCAACAGGCTGTCACAGGCCTGAGTGGGGAACTCACGAGTGGCGGTCAACCGCACCTCGTGAAATTCGGCGGGGGGGAGTAGCATTCTGCTACGACCCCAAAATCTACTGATACACAAAAAGGAGGTAAGTTGTCTCGGTAGATTTTAATTCGAGATAAACCAACCTAAGACTAACCTTTGTGCTTTAAAAGCGCTTTTTTGAGGTGTTTAGATAGAATTCACAATTCTGATGTTTCGACCGCAACGAGCTAAAAGCGAGTGCAGTGGAGAAATCTCTTCAACATCGCTTAACCCATAAAGAGACTTCTCCACTACGGCCCGCCTGCCGGACGGACAGGTCGAAGCAACAATAAGTAAGCCAAATAAGTCACAGACACACCAATCCGATGTTTCGACCAAAAGAAGCCTACTCAAATTTTGGCATCCCGACCGACGAAGGAGCGGAGGGATCCCTTTGTTATGGGTGGGTGCAGCTCCGCGCAAGAACACACTCCGATCCTTACGACTCCGAACCGCCTGCCGGACGGACAGGTCAAAGCATCAATAAATAAGCAAAAAAAGTATAAAAACAGACCAAAAAGATGTATAGAAAAAAAATAGCTAGAAGCGAGTGCAGCGGAGAAATCTCTTCCAACATCTCTAAACCCATAAAGGGACTTCACCACTCCGGCCCGCCTGCCGGACGGACAGGTCGAAGCATCAATTAAGCGAACAAAAATGAATATGAGAATGACTAATTTTCTTATTGCAAATACTTGACAAGATTATAAACATAGTGTAAAACAAGTATCCAACGAAAAGTGTTGGTAAAAAGAAAAATACAAATTGTACGTTTTGTTCATATTTGAATACCTTTTTACCATTACTATGGTTAACTCCTTCTCCACCTTTATCAAGAAGCTCTCTGCAGCACTCACAGCCTTTGTGATCGCCTTCAGTAGCATTGGTGCACTTCCACTACCAGAAGCCCAAGCGCAAAGCGTAGGGGTCCTCTCTGTGGTTCTGGATGCTGCAACAAAGCCTGCAGGAAACCTGAACTATATGATCACCGGGCCAACAACGGCTGCTGGATCAAATAATGCGTTCTTTACGCTTGTACAGTCAAATGCAGGCTACAACCTGGTCTTTGACCTCAACCAGCTCAACCAAGCAGGGAAGAGAGTCGCTACTTCGCCTACTAGCCAGTACAACGTCTCTGGTGTAGATCGAATTAGCGCTGTCAGCGTAAACGCAGGACTCAACCCCTTGACCATCTTCTTTGAAGATAACGTACAACCAACACCAGCAACTGGAGTATTAAATGTAACGCTTGACCCGAACACCAAGCCAGCAGGAAACCTGAACTACAACATTTATGGTCCAATGGACGCTGCAGGATCAAACGATGCTTTCTTCACCCTTCTTCAATCAACAGGTGGGTACAACCTGGTCTTCGACGCTCAACAGATCAGCAACTCACACATGCGAGTGGCTGTCTCGCCTACAAGCCAATACAGTGTTACGGCTGAAAACCACATTGCAACTATCTCTGTAAATGCAGGACAAAACAACCTGACCATATTCTTTGAAGCTGATCCAAATAACCCAGCACCACTGCCAACTGGTACACTCAATGTCGTGATCGACAGAACAGTAGTACAAGGAAACATCAACTACGACATCACCGGCCCAACAACTGCCGCTGGTTCAAACGACGCCTTTTTTACCCTTGTTCAATCGAACACAGGCTACAACATGGTCTTTGACACCGTTCAACTGGATGCTGCAAATGTCGTCCTTGCGCCATCACCTACAAGCCAATACAACGTAGCTCAAGGAGACCGACTGACAGCTATCAGCGTTGGTCCAGGACAAAACACACTGACCGTCTTCTTCCAAGTAGACCCCAACAGTATTCCCACAACAGGAGTACTCAACATCACCCTTGATCCCAACACCAAGCCAGCAGGAAACCTGAACTACACCATCTCAGGTCCAACATCTGCTGCAGGATCTAACGATGCTTTCTTTACCCTTCTCGTTTCTCAAGGGGGATACAACATCGTCTTCGACGCCGCTCAGATAGCCGCTTCTAATACACGAATAGCAAGCTCACCTACAAACCAATACACGATTACAGATGTAAACCATATCGCTACCGTGAGCGTAGCTGGAGGACAAAACGATTTAACAGTCTTCTTCGAAGCTGATCCAAATAACCCTCCGGCTACAGGAACATTGGAAATCACACTCGATCCAAACAGCAAGCCAGCAACGATCCTTCCTTACGGAATCTCTGGACCATCAATAGCTGCTGGATCAGGTGACGCAAGGTACACCCTTCTTCCAGTATCTGGAAACAACTTCTACGAAATCACCTTTGATCAAAACATACTTGCAAACGAAGGGCTTAAAGTAGCTCCATCTGCAAATAACTCATATGACATCCGAGGAAACAATATCATCGGAGACATCGAGATCTTTTCAGGTCAAACCAACGCCTTCACAGTGTTCTTCGAAAGCATCACACCAGCACCAAGCAACACGGGAACACTCAACGTAACCCTTGCTCGAAACGGTTTCACCGGATCACAAAACTACACCATCACCGGACCAACAGGTGCAGCAGGTTCAAACGATAGTACCTTTACCCTCGTAGAATCGACAGCAGGAAATCTCTACACCATAGCTTTTGACCCCGGTGAACTCGCCTCACAGGGTTTCATCATCTCAACGTCACCAAACAACCAATACACCGTTACCAATCCCTCGACAATTACAAATATAACAGTAGCAGCAGGGCAAACAACTGATCTCACGGTTCACATCTGTCCACAAAACGGATCATGTCCTTCAAACGGTACAAATAATGGAGGTGGAACAGGTACAGGTACAGGTACAGGAACGGGTACTGGAACTGGAACAGGTACTGGTACTGGTACAGGAACAGGAACTGGGACAGGTACAGGTACAGGAACAGGAACTGGTACAGGTACAGGTACTGGAACTGGAACTGGAACTGGAGGATTTACCATCATCAACGGACAACTCTGTACACAAACGATTTGTACTACAGGAGGACGACGACCAGATCGACCAAA
>CAYGRJ010000175.1:0-3229 GCA_964352285.1 uncultured Candidatus Peribacteria bacterium | reverse complement strand
TTAAGAAAATTACAGGAATCAGCGAGCTTCGAGATGAATCGGGAAGAAAGGAAGCTGTTCGTATTGTTATTGAGCTCAAGAAAGACGCCTTCCCAAAGAAGGTTTTGAACCAGCTCTTCAAGCACACGATGCTGCAGACGAAGTTTAATATGAACATGATCGCCTTGGTTGATGGTATTCAACCTCAGCTCTTGACGCTCAAACAGTGTCTTCAGCACTTTATCGACCACCGTCAGATTGTTATCCGACGTCGCACTGAATACGAACTGAGGATTGCTGAAGCAAGAGCTCATATCTTAGAAGGACTCTCGAAAGCTCTCGATCATATCGATGAGATTATCGCGGTGATCAAAAAGTCTTCTGACCGAGATGATGCGAGAGGAAACCTCATGAAGAAGTGGAAGTTCTCGGAACTGCAGGCCAATGCGATCCTCGATATGCGACTGCAAACGCTTGCTGGTCTCGAAAGAAAGCGAATTGAAGATGAGTTGAAAGACAAGCTGAAGCTGATTGGTGAACTCAAAGAGATCCTCGGAAATGAAGGATTGATCTTGGGAATCATCAAGGATGAGCTCATCCACATTAAGGAAAAATTTGGAGATGATCGTCGAACTGAAGTGGTTCCGAATGCGATTGGAAAGTTCTCTTCATTGGATACCGTTCCCAACAACCCGATGATTCTGGCGCTGACAAAGCAGAACTACATCAAGCGTTTGGATCCCGCCAGCTTCAAGTCTCAACGACGTGGAGGAAAAGGGATTGTTGGTTCTAAGACGAAAGATGAAGACGAGATTCTTGAACTGGTGTTCGCGAGAAATCACAACCAAGTCTTGTACTTTACGAATTTTGGACGAGTCTTTAAGCTCCCGGTCTTTGAGATTCCGAAGGCGAGCAAAACGGCTCGTGGTACAGCTATTATCAACCTTCTTGCCCTGCAGCCAGATGAAAAGGTGGTGACCATGCTGCCGATACGAACTGAACCGACTGCTGATGACTACTTGATTATGGCCACTGAGCGAGGAACGGTGAAAAAGACAGCCCTGACCGACTTCAACAACGTGCGAAAAAATGGAATGATTGCTATTAAGCTGGTGGAAGGAGACCAACTGCACTGGGTGCGACGGGTTGGATTCCACGATCAGGTGATGCTGGTGACCGATACTGGTATGGGTATTCGATTCCAACAAACAGAAGTGCGGCCAATGGGTCGAGCTTCACAAGGAGTTCGAGGACTGCGTCTTAAGGAAGGAGCTAAAATTGTGGGGATGAGCATCGTTCAAGATGAAGAACACGATTGCTTGCTGGTAGTGATGGAAAATGGAATAGGGAAGGCTACGCCTGTGAAGGAATACCGACTGCAAAGCCGAGGAGGAAGCGGAGTGAAGACTGCTACGCTCAGCAAGAAAACTGGTAAATTGGTGACAGGACGAGTAGTGATCGCGGAACGAAAGCTCGATATGATTATTATTTCGACGCACGGTCAGACCATCCGTATGGACTTGGATGAGGTTCCTCGACAAGGACGAGCTACTCAAGGGGTTCGACTGATGAAGATGTCAGGAGATGATCACGTGGCCTCTGTATCTCTGATTCCCCTCTTTACAAAGGAATTAGAAGAAGGGATGAACCAGGTCAAACTAGAAGTTTCTGAATTGATGGCAAAAAAGGCAAAATAAGAAAGATCACATTGTTGGCTTGAGAAAGGCGAGAACTGCAGATATAGCGTTCTCGCCTTTTAATATATCAACACATATATCAACACTGTCTATTGATAGGTGTTGAACTTTTTCTGTCGACTTGCTAGTATAATACGAAGTCTAAAGGCTTCCAAAAAAAGTTCCCTTTGAAATTCCTCGGAATTGCAGAGCGGAAACAAAAATAAACAGTCCCGCACGCGGGACACCCCAAGATCAGGGCGAAGGCCCTTCTGCCTCTCGCTCTGATCTTCACCTCACTACCAAGAACTTTGAAATCACGGAAAATAACTGCCCCTGGCAGACAAAAACAAAACACGAAAGTAGTGGGAGTACTCACCAAAATTAGTGATTCTCCCTTTGCTTTTGCGAGCGGCCTGGATGTTCCACATGGAGTGGAAAGAGACGCATCTAAGGCCCACCCCACCTAATGGCCTTTTCTCTTTATTCTCGCTTGTCGATTATCTTGAGAGGGTAACGGACCGGGTAAGTCCTAAACTACCTGAGCAAAACGCAATTCAAAACAAAAACAAAGACTACGTCACTTTGTTAACTCTAAAGAGGACACCCAGCGAAGTATTTATATCTCGTTGATAAGTGTCCTCTTTTTTTATGTACCGATATGCTTGAAACGACTACTTCGCAGAAGTCCCATTTTCTTTGATCCCCAAGGCTGCTTCGAGCTCAGGCTTCTTGAGAGTCGTTGCCTTTTCGTAGAGCTTATAGATATCTTGGTTGAGATTTATTTGTCCAGTATCAGTAGTGTTTGGATCAATTTGTGACTTAAGCCTTCCCAGGAAGAGCTTATCTCCCTTCATCTTCCCTTTGATTGCGTCATTCTCGGCCAACTTTTTGAATGTGTCAGATTGGATGATCTTGTTGAACACATCTGCAGTAACCTTCTTACTGTCCCTCAAAGTACTCATAAAGTCTCCGAAACTGAAGCGATCGACATCGATGGTCTTGTCCTTAGCGTTGTAACCCAAAAGTTTCTTCATATCGGGGTCAGAATTTATCTGTGTTTGAAGATCTTCATTATCAATCTGAATTTTATCATTTCCAGCAATCTGGCTTTTTCCAATGTCCGTGTACATTTCTGGTTTATCGGCAGCGACTCCTGAACCTGCTTGGACTCTCTTGATGACTTCGGATGGGTTGTTTTTCATGGTGGACTTCAGATCAGCTACAGAACCGAATTTGAGGTTTTGAGCCAGCTTGCGCTGTCGATCTGGTTCGAGATTCTTTAGCAAGAAGTCGAGCTGATCAGCAAAGAGCTGAGGACTTTGATTTGAAACGGTTCGGAGATCTCCAGTGAGATCTGAGATTTCTCGAGTCCGGTTGTTGTTTTTGATGTTCTCGAGTGCTGTGCTGAGGTTGGTGTCTGCAATTCCCAAGAACTTCGCCATGGCATCTCGATCTTTTCGATCACGGCGCTGTGCCTCTTGATCTCTAAAGGCATTGTAAGCCTTTCCAACTCCCGTAAGGGAAAGTCCTCCCAGCATTGGGATTGGGGCGTAGAGTGGCCACCTGGAGAC
>CAYGRJ010000174.1:0-3242 GCA_964352285.1 uncultured Candidatus Peribacteria bacterium | reverse complement strand
GAACAACAGCGTATGCAGCCCTCGAAACCTTAAAAGAAAAGGGGCTCTTAAGTTTAGTAGAACAAGGTGGCATTCAACAATTCTCTGCAGTAGACCCAAAGAAACTCGAGGAATACGCCAAGCACCAACAAGAAAAAGCATCTCAGAATCTCGAAAACATCAGCAAACTCGTCCCATCATTACAATCTCTTACAGGAGATCTCGTCCTTGCTCCTAAAGTGAAATACTTCGAAGGGATCAATGGAATAAAAACGATTTATAATGACATCACCGCAACGCTAAAGGACCTCAAGTCTAAAGGGCGCGTCAAATTGGTCTTCTCCTCTTCACCAAACATCAGCACAGAACTCCGCAAGGTTCTCGACTCCGCCAAGGAAGATAGAAAGAAGTACAAAATCTCTGCAAGATTCATAGTCCCCAACTCTCCACAAACGAAGAAAAGATTAGCACGGGCAGATGAATTCCTTTCTGACCTACGACTGATGCCCAAGGATATCGAAATGGACTTCGACTCCGAGGTCAACATTTACAAGGACAAGATCGCCATCATGTCCCTCAACAACGAAAGGCCACACGGTATCATCATCGAATCAAACAACATCGCCGCCACACAACGAACCCTCTTCGAGATCATCTGGAGAGCCTGCAAAAGGGGCGAAGGGCTGTAGGCAACAGTGTGCATAAAAGGAAAGATTCGGTGACATTAAAAAGTGACAAGTACAGTTGACATATGATAAGAGGCCAAGTATATTGGCCTCTACTTTTTACTCTCACCTCAAATGGCGTCACCAATACACTGCTCACTACAAATTAAACACGATGAAAATCCTATAACTGCAGCTCTTAAAAACAAGGAAGTCGCAGAGCGATTACAAAGTATTCAAGCACTCCAAGGATACTTAAAAAAAAGAATAGAAATCATACTTCCACACTCAGAGCACATAAACAGTTACTTAGGTGAGCAGGCAAATCTGACAGAGACTGATGGAGTAATAGAGCTCAAATTTGATTCTGAAATCCCAACAGAAACACTGAAAGAAGAATACCTAAAGCTTCTTCGTTCAACACAGATTCTCAAAGAGCTCGAGCGAAACAGCACTGAAAGTAAAAACGAACTGAAAGTAAAGGAAAGAAAAGAAGAAAGCCTTATCACAAAGCTCTATCACACGATTCATCATGAAATAGAAGATTGTGCAGAAATATCAGAGGAAGACCTCATCAGCTGCTTGAAGTCAGGGAATGTAACAAAGAACGATGGTATTAAAGAAAGAGTAACAGCTCTAACAATAGATAAAGTTCGAGATCAAGATGGAAACAGAAGATCAGAAACAGAAAACCAATGGTCAGAACTCTTTGAAAGTCAAAGCTACAAAAAGATCATCAAAAACATCGAAAAACTCGACATGAGGAGCACACAAGGAGAACACAACAACAACACAAATCTCCTTGAGGAGTATAGAGAGAGCATCAATTCGGGCGAAGCCATAAGCGAAGAATATCTCAACAAGATCGAAACTCAACTAGGCCTTAGTATCCCTCTCAATCCAGAAAGTGAACTACAAAACTTGATAGGACTCAAAAAAGAAATTGAAATGATCAAGATGATTATTGAAAGAATGGATCCAGAAACAAAACCAACAGAAAAAACGAGAACAAACAAAAAAGCAAAAAGAATCTCCGAATCTCAACTTGCAGAAGTTCGAAAAGAAATAACGAAACTCTATATCAATATGCTTGCAGTTATATCCATCACTCTTATAGCTACGCTAGCAATGTATGGACTCAGCAAAGAAACGAGCATGACAGACAGTACAGACAGTAAAGAAAAAACAGGGAAGAAAATAAAATCAGCACGTGAAGAAATAGAGGAAATTACCGAAGAGTTTAGAAAAGTAATAGGTGGGCATTCAATTGAAGAAGCACTACATGAGATGCAAGGTCAAATTCAAAAAGGAGAAAGACCTGAGAACTCAAGTGACCTCAGAACAAAATTCAAACTGTCAAAACAGTTAACAGATGCTTGTCAAAGAATATTCCCACTGAGCGAACTCAAATTGCATATGGGTAATGCAATGAAAAACAAACAGGTTCATAACTGGAAGATTTACCAAAGTACTGAATCAAACAGAGTATTACTCTTTCATACAAATCGGGTAGGAGAAGAAGAAAAAGCAATTCCTCATACGGACTCAATTCAAAGAAACCCACTATTACATACAGCAACGAGTTTCAGCTATAAGGGTAAAGAAATCTTTAAACTTGAAAGAGAAATAGGAAATACTTTCTATTCGAGATGTCAGAGAACCAGAGATGGATATATGATTGATATTGCTAAAGTAAACAAATACTTAAACAATAGTCTCGTAACATTTTCGAGCTACTCAGCGTCTTTATCTCAAGATGAAAAAACCATAAGAATAACTGCAAAAGACATTCTCGGGTTAAAAGAGACAACAATAGATTGCCAACGAGATCTCAAAAATAACGATAAGTTTTCAGAGATTGAAGTGCTTGAGATAATAATCTGGAGGGATCTCTTTGGAAAATTCAGGAACCCAAAATACTAAATATTCTGAGCTAAAAGAATCTTTTGTTTACCAATTAAGAAGACTAAGATCTTGGTTTTAATTGAAGAAAAAAAGGATCTAGTGGTATAATCAGGTACTCAAAAAACTCTAAAGATTACGAATGTTTTGTGACTATACAAAACTTCAGCTCTCAGCTGGAGACGGTGGGAACGGATGCCTCTCTTTTCGTCGAGAAAAGTTTATTGCCAAGGGTGGTCCAGATGGAGGTGAAGGAGGGGATGGGGGGAGCCTGTTCTTCAAAGTGAGCACTGCTATAAACACACTAACTCACCTCGACACCTACAAGAAGTTCACGGCTGATAGTGGGCGCATGGGGGAAGGACAAAACAAGCATGGAAGGGATGGAGAAGACCTTTACTTAGACGTACCTCTCGGAACTATAGTTCGAGAAGTTATCAGAAATGAAGATGACGAGATCGTTGAAAAAAACATTATTGCCGATCTTTCCACACCAGATAAGGTCCTCTTGGTAGCAAAAGGAGGACGAGGTGGATACGGAAACGCTCACTTCGCGACTTCCATACGACAAGCTCCCAAGTTTGCAGAGTTAGGTGAAGAAGGAGAAAAAATAGAAGTAGAACTCGAACTCAAGCTGGTAGCAGATGTTGGAATCATAGGGATCCCCTCTGCCGGTAAATCTACTTTGATATCTGT
>CAYGRJ010000173.1:0-3290 GCA_964352285.1 uncultured Candidatus Peribacteria bacterium | reverse complement strand
CTATCCTACATATCACGGTGGTTCGAAAATGATACCACCCCGATTCGTCGGATCAACACGCAAACGTTAGCGGAAATTTAAAATTCGAAGATGGAACAAAAAAATGATGATTACGCAGTTTTAGTGCATGGATTAGGCAGATCTTCAAATTCAATGAGAAAGATTGAAAAAGCTTTAGAGAAATGTGGATATAAAACAATCAATCTTAATTATCCATCTAGAAGCGATACAATAGAAAATCTATCAGAAAACTACCTAGCAGAGATAATCAAACAAGCATGCACTGATATAAGAAAAAAAATACATTTTGTAACCCACTCTATGGGTGCAATGATGGTACGATATTATTTATCCAAAAATACACATGAAAACCTAGGCAAACTAGTTATGCTAGCTCCACCAAGTAAGGGGTCAATATATGCTGATAAATATAGTAAATATAGAATATCACCCTATATTTTTGGCCGCGCACTGAGGCAAATGACCAGTGAAATTGGTGCTATGCCAAATACGTTGCCAGAGCCATATTATGAAGTAGGCGTAATTGCAGGATTACATGATGGTAAAGTTACTATCGAACAAACAAAATTAGATTCCATGAAAGATTTTCTAATAGTACCAGAGAATCATACCTTTATAATGGATTCAAGAATTACTATAAACGCTATTAAGGATTTTTTTGAAAATGGAGAATTTTAAACATCCGCTAACAGGCGCCTATCCTACATAATGGGTGGCGACAATTCAGTCTACCACTCCAGTTCGTCGGATCAGGCGCCAAACGTTAGGCGACACATCCCCATGGTGAAAATTCATGATATGATTTCCATACCTTTATAACTTCACTATTCAACTTATGGATATGCTATTGAGCTGGGGCTCACCAGTAGGATTAGGATTGTTTATGGCCGGTTTGGGAGTCCTTTTTTGGGGAATAAGACAAATGTGGAAGTAGTTTTTCTCCATTCGCCAAAGAACGATACATATTCCAGATCACTGAAGATCCATAGGCACAGCAAGGTCTTATATAAAGAGGCTCGATTTCCTAGCCCTTCTTCTTCGCCTTCTTCTCAGCCCTCTTCTCCTTTAAAGTCTTAGCAGGTGCTTTTTTTACAGCTTTCTTGACGTCTTTACTCTTTCCCATAAGATTCTATTAATCAAATACAGCAAAACCATACGGCAAGGAGAAGGATCATCCAAAAGAAGAGCCTTGCGAGTCATGGATCTCGACATATCGTCTACTCCTGAACCACATCATCAGTATTAGGCTTCTCAAACTCATGCTCAGGGGCTTCTTCAGCCTTGCTCTCCTCAGGAGCCTCAACATCTGCATCGAGTTTGTCTTGCACGGCCTGAAGATCAACCTGAGTACTTAATATCTCCTCTGGATTGGTGGTGACGAGCTTGTCTTCACTGTAGGAAGCAATAATCTGAAGGGCCACATGCTTGTTCCCCGCGAAGAAGAGTCCTTGCCCTACTCCTGAGTTCAAGAGGAGGTACTTCTCACCGTCGGTGAGGTTAAAGATCTTCTGGAGGTAATCGATAGCTGCAGGAGACTGCTTCAAGAGCAGCTGAATAGACGAATTCGTAATGATAGGCTTTCCGTAAGGAGAGGTCACAAAGTCTTCAACATCCTGAGTGATAGTCGTGATCCCTAAGTAATACTTACGAGCACGCTTCGCGAGTCCGTAAAGGAACTTCGCAGAATCTTCGTGCTGCATCATAATCCAGGCCTCATCGACGATCAAAAGGCGCTTCTTCAGCTTCGATCGAATAGTATTCCAGATAAAGTTCAAGATCACATACGAAGCCAGAGGTCGGAGCTCATCTTCCAAGTCTCGTATAGAGAAGACCACCATTCCAATGGAAAGGTTTACATTGGTCGGCTTGTTGAAGATTCCACTGTAGGTACCCGATACAAACTTATCGAGTCGCTTTGCCATTCCTTCACCACCTTCAGTGCCTTCTAAGATATCCACCAGGTCTTCCATAACCGGAGGAACCATCTTCTCGGGGTCTTCAGTGTCCATAGTAATCCCCTTCGATTCGTAGGTTTGTATGAGAGCAGAATCTAAGAGCCCTGATTCTTCATCACTGATCTTCCCAAGCATGAGCTTTACCAGACCAGTTAGGTTAATAACCTGTTCACGAAGGCGATCTCCAGGCTTCTCAACATTCCCCTCTTGTTTCTGAGGAAGATCAAAAGGATTGATACGCTCACTAGATCCCAAAGAGACGTTCACATAAGTTCCACCTACAGAATCACAAAGTGACTTGTACTCATTTTCTGGATCAATCACCAACACATCCACACCCATCATCAGAGAACGAAGGATCTCCAACTTCACGGCGTAAGATTTACCAGCACCAGATTTCGCAAACACCACTGAGTTGGCATTTTCCAATTGGAATCGATCAAAGATGACCAAAGAGTCATTATGACGATTCAGTCCAAAGAGAATTCCTTCGTTTGAGGTCAGCTCTGAACTGGTAAAAGGAAAGGTCGTCGAGAGTGGACTGGTATTCATATTGTTCATCACTTCTAGCTCATCGAGAGCAAGCGGCATGCTGCTATTGAATCCATGATCCATACGCATATCAGCCGGCTTAGTAAGCACGAGCTTTCCACCCAGGAGTGATTCGAGTTGCTTCGAGTACTGGTCGAGCTTCTTCTCTTCCTCAGCATAAATAGTGAAGTAAAGACCCACCTGAAAGAACTTTTCTGTTCCCCGTTGGAGGTCTCGACTTAAGCTTTCAGCATCTTCAAGAGCAGTTTCCAATCCTGGATCTTCTACCACTCCACGCTCACGATCCATTCGCATAGTCGAGCGAAACTGAGCAACCTTTTTCCGAAGCTTCTTCATGATCGCAGCAGACTCGTAAGGATAGACAAAGAGTGAGATATCCATGGTCACGTCGAAGTTGATCAGCGGAGCCAACCAGTTGGTTTCGAGGAAACGTGGGTAGGCATAGACATAAAAAGACTTCGACCAGACATCTCCTATACGCATCTTCGTCGACTTAATCTCTGTAGAAGCAGGAGCGATAACGTCTCGAATAGTAGAAAGTCCTTCTTGGAACTTCTTTTCATCCTCCAAAAGCTTCTTCTTCTCCTCAGCCGTGAGCTTATCTTTGTGTTTTTCTGCTTTTTCAGCGAGTTCCGGCAAGCTCAAGTCGGCTGAAACCTTCTCTGGAAGCTTTGCATCAACCGTAAACTCAGCTTCAGCTTTCTTCGGGGCATCGACGTCAGCAGCTGTGGATTTGGTATCGACCTGCGCTTTCTCATGATC
>CAYGRJ010000172.1:0-3350 GCA_964352285.1 uncultured Candidatus Peribacteria bacterium | reverse complement strand
CGCAAACTCCCCTCCTTGGCTGAGATCTAGCAATCCATCAGTGACGATCGGGTCACTGGTATCGATAGACTGAGACATCTGCGAGAGCATGATGAATCCAAAGGAAAGTGGCACTGCCATCTTGGCGGGGACGAAGGCGTGGTCTAAGAACTGCTTCTTGATGTCGAATTGATCGCTGAGGATATCGGGTATGGCAATCTGCATGGCCACAATTGGCGAGAGAATGATGGTGATCCAGAGCACGACGACACGGGCTACTAAGATGATAAACATGGCGATATAGGCCGTTCCGTAAATGACCGCGAAGAGCAGTGAGAAGAGCGCGTTAATAGTGAGCCCTCCGAAGCTCGGGTCTAAGACTTGGGAAATTTTATTGAGATTATGCAGCCCCTGGAACTGAGTCATCATGGTCCAGGCAAAGCTTTTTGATGAAAATCCAGCAGCACCTAGAGAAACGATTTCTTGCCCATTCTTATCAGGTTGGTTGGCAACGTTTTGCCCTTCGTAAGGCAGCGCAAAACAGACACCACCCAATGAGGCAATCACGCCTGGATATTTCTTGAGGAGGTCTTGCTCGAGCTTGGTCATTTTATCGATATCTGCATCGAGACAGCTGAACTTTTTGAAGATCTGCTGCTGTCCGAATCCTCCTGTTCCCACATCTGCAAAAGTCGTGACCCGTTGAGGAATCGAAAATATTGCTGTGGTCAGCACGTTATTGAGATCAAGCAGCACCTTACATCCTGCGAAGGTGAAGTTCACCACGATGAGTGCCAGGGCCATCTTGGGGATAAACTTTCGGACGTCGTAGTTTTCTTCTCCAACACCGATGACCGTCATCAGTGCGATGACGACCAAGGCCATAGCAAAGATAATGTTTACGAAGTTTCTGACAATCACCCAGACCGAGCGGAGCTTGGTTCCGATGTCCCCTTCTAAGATAAAGGTGTTGTCCATCAGCTGTCCCATGAAGAGCAGCACGAAGTTCACGATACCTGCCATCAGCTTAAAGAGCAGTGTGGCCACTCCGGCTACGGCGTTCCCAACCCCTTGCCCTAGTCCTCCAAGGATTCCCTGTGAAGGGGTCCCCTGCGCGAGCACCTGAGCCGGATTCAGATCCGGAACCAGGCTGATGAGAAAGGCCAGAACCGACAAGCTCAGCGTGACCGAGAAGGCCAACTTGATGCTGGACTGCGATGCGCAGAGTCGCTTTTGGATCCGAGATAAAGTTTTTTTGAGGGTGGTGAACATGGGTCTTTTTATGTTGATAGGATGCTTTGATTTTTTTGAATGTTTATTTCTTCCTGCTCCACTTGAGCAAGGAGTACAGTCCGTCGAGAGCAAAGTAGGAAACATTGACTCCGGGTATTCCCGCGAAGCCAGCACGAAGTACTTTTCGTACTCCTAGACCAGTTGCTTCTTCAACCCCTTTTTTTAGGAGGCTATTTTTTGCCTGGTCTTTGAGATTCTGCTGTAGAAGTTTCTTTTTGCGAGCGGCTTCTTGCTGTTGCTCTTGGCGCTTGAGGTATTCTTCTCTCCTCTGTTTCTCCAACTCCATTTGCTGTTGCCGCTGTTGTTGTTGAGCAGACTGAACCTGCTGCGTTTCTTGAGCTTTTGATTGCTCAGCAGCTTGGTCAGTGGCGAGAGCATTGCTTTCTGCATTTGCTGCGATGGCGTTGAGTTGAGACTGCTGACTGAGTTCGAATGCACCCGTGATTTTTGCAGCTTGCGCAGCATCACTGAGCTGCTGTTCTTGTTGCTGTGTAGTTCTCTCTGTTTGTAGCTGTCCTTGAACGTGAACTGTGGTTGGCGCCGTGGTGGAAGCTTGAGAACTGTTGACCTGAACTGAAGCTGACTGCTGCGAGGGCTTCTGAGACTCAGATGTGAGTTCGATATTCCCTTCTGCGCTCTTTGTCTGCTTAGCATTCATGGTCAGTTCAACATCTCCTGCTGGTACTCCGGCTTGTTGTTGCTTCTTGAGTTCCTCAATGATCGGATCACCGATAAGGTCTTCAAGACCCTTCAGCTTTTTTCCATCTTCGTTCTGTGGCTTTTCTGTAGCCATATACAAATATTAGTCGGTCAAAAAATTGGCGGCATACCAGTGAGACTGGTCTACAAGCCTGCGGCTGAGGCCTGGCTTTGGGGTATAGAATTGTTGGTCTTCAGGTAGTGCATCTTGGAGCTGGGCGAACTGTTCAGCGGTAATGACTCCGTAGCTCTTTAAATCATCAAGAGTGATTTGCTGTGGCTCTGCTTCGGGATCCTTCCCCGACATCTTGACTTTGAGTTTGTACTCAATGATGAGCTGGTTAAAGTTGGTCGTGTTGATATCGAGGTCCGGAATATCCTTGCCTTCCTTCTTTAGCTTCACGAAGTGATACTGAAGCGACTCTTCCAAATTATCCTGAACGTCGAAGTGCTTGCGGTACTCATCGGGTTTGATCTTGTACTCGGTTTCGAGGTAGTTCCAAAAATTTTCATTTCCGGTGAAAACATCCTTTCCCTCTTCCCATTGCTTCATCAGCCAGCTCTTGGCTTCTTTCTTGCCTCCGAATTCATTCATCCTTCTCCCACTGACCATGAAGCTCTTGGCTGCTCCCGTTACGGCTTTCGAAATGCTGTCGTAGTTATCTCGAACACCGACATAGGCCCCGACCAAAAGTGATGGAACGACTAAGGACTTCGTCGAACGAATAACAGTGTCCTTAAACTTCCCCATGGCTTTCTTGGGGTTTCGAATACTCCCGATCGATTGGACTGTTCCCCATAGTCCCTGACTAATCCCGACCAGAAAACCAAGACTCACCGCGCTCATTCCCGCATAAATAGCGAGGTCTGTGGCTTGCATGTCTCCGAGTGGTTTGGGTTCTCCAATATAATAGAGTGCTTTATCGGCAACGTAATCCATAGCATCTGAAGCGGCATTGAAGGACTTTTTCATCACTCCTGTATTCATCTTTCCGTAATTCCCCCGAAAGTCAGCTCGAATTCCTGGAGCGAAATTGATGAGGCTGGAACTTTTGATGGCTTCATGACGAGTCGTTTTCTCGACTGTTGAGATACTAGTAATGGCATTTTGAAGACGAGCAGCATCGAGCTGAATATCTTTAATACGGGCTTCTATTTGTTCAGCTTCTGCTGTTTTTCCTTCGGCAAGTAGTGTTGATTTCCTGTTCTTCAGCCGCACTTCTTCTCGAAGGAGCAAGCCACGGGTTTTTTCAAGTCCCTGTACGCGTCGATTTGCTGGTTCTTGAACCTGAACTTCTAAACCATCTGGTCCAACTATATTTTGGTTAAACTCATCGAGCCGCGCTTGCATCTGGTGATCTTTCAGAAGCTTTAGAAAG
>CAYGRJ010000171.1:0-3369 GCA_964352285.1 uncultured Candidatus Peribacteria bacterium | reverse complement strand
AGATATTCCTGAGGATGCCCGCTTAGTGATGTTGGAGAATGTGAGGCTTGACGATGAGGAATCCAAAGACGAACAGTTACGTGCTGCCTTCGCAAAGGACTTGATGGAGTATGGAGACGTGTACGTGAATGACGCCTTTGCGGCCTGTCATCGCGCTCACACTACCATTTGCACACTTCCTCGAATGATGGATCAGAAAGCAGCTGGCCTGCTCTTAGAAAAGGAAATCAAGGCTCTCAGGCCCTTGTTGGACGGGGAAGTAGAGAAGCCCTTCACGGTGATTGTAGCTGGAGCCAAGATCGACACCAAAATCGGGGTGATTAATCAATTCATCGATAGTGCTGATCACTTCTTACTCGGTGGTGGGATAGCCAATACCTTTTTGGCTGCCGAGGGCTTTGATGTGGGAGAATCCCTCTACGAAGAAGACCAGATGGAACTTGCCCGAACTCTCGCCATGAAGCTGGATGTGGATAGTGTGGATGAAGATTCTCGCTTACGGGTGCCTGAAGATGTGATCTGTGCTGATGAGATTGGCCCAGATGTCGCGACGGTAGATATTCCTACTGAAGATGTGATTGGGGATATGAAGATCCTGGATATTGGAGCAAAAACTGCCGCCAATTATGCTGAAATCATCAAAAACTCTAAAACGGTGATCTGGAATGGTCCTGTAGGACTTGCTGAGTATGCCATCTTCCGGAAAGGTTCGGAAAGCATTGCTAAGGCGATGATAGCGAGCGATGCGACGACCATAGTCGGAGGTGGAGAGAGTGTAGGGGTGATCAATGCTCTCGGCTTGGACCATGATCAGTTTACGCATATTTCTACAGGTGGAGGCGCCATGCTGGAGTACTTGGGAGGCAAGGAATTACCTGGGATACATGCTTTGGAGGAGTAAACCCGTAAAAAACTCCACCTTGTCATTCCGACCGGAGTGGAGGAATCGCTTAAATAGCGTTCTTTTACGAAGGGATCTCTCCACTCAGGTCGAGATGACAAAAAAAGAATGTTTAAGGTGACACCGTAAAGATGAGGCTGAGGTACTAATGTAATCATTTTGTGAACCAAAAAAGACCAGGTATAAAACCTGGTCTTTTTATAATCTCTTTAGAGAAAGGACTAGTAACCTCCTTTGATTTCTTTTGCCTTGTGAGAGGTGTGTTGTCGACACTTCGAACAGTACTTGTTTCGAGTGAATCCTTTGATCATTTCTTTGAGCAGTCGGATAACATAGTTATCTTCTGCGTTTTCACATGAAGTGCATCGGAGTGCAGTATTGGTTCGTTTTCCTCTTGGCATGATATCGAATGTAATATGAACAAATTCGTTTGAGCCTAGCTATTGTAGGCAATTTAGGGCTTTTGTCAAAGGATTTCGAAGGATTTACTTTCTGGCATCTATCGTGAAATCCTGAGGAAGTGTAGACCCGACTCCATTCTTTCCAATTGCCTCGATCCCACTAATAGTTCTACTAACCCCAAACACTCGCTCCATATAGATTACATTCCCTTCATCACGAACTTGTGGCTGTGGTTGAAATGTTCCACCTAAGAGGGGATCAGTCCATGCCCACCCATTTGCAGAGCAACGACTACTGCTGTTTCCTGTAGCAACATCTACAATTTGGATTGTATACCACTGGTCATTCAGATGATTCCCTACAAGGTAACAAGAATTTGAAAGGTTTTCTTCTGGGGCTTGTTCAAAAATTCTTCTGCACCTCTTTCTGCTTTTCGAGTATCCAGGCTGGCAGGTGAAGGTTGTGTTTCGAACCCTTCTTCCTCTTCGAATTCTGTCGTAACAGGTTCCTGGAGTTGAAAACGCAGGTGCCTTAATACAAGGGACATAACCGTCGTCTTGATAGGTCTTCACAGCTCTTGATTTTTGTGACTTAGCACAAGTGTTGCTGATTTTTTCGTAACCAGTGAAACACTGATAGCTGTAGTTATTAATCCAATCACCAGCAACGTATTTATCGATACAAGTCGAGGGAATGCTATACGAAGGAGGTTTAACACATGGACGAGAGCTTACTCTCGATTTAACAGTCACATTAAAGGCATTTGAGAACTGGTAGTTATAGTCATTTGCATTGTGAGCTATTACAACTGCAGACCCTGTTGAAACTGCTGTACATCGAGCTATTTCTTTTTCTACGCTAACAGCCTCTATTTCACAATGAAGTGTTCCGTACCTATCGGTATTACCTGGCCAAGAAGACCAACTCCAACTGCTGACACTTGATTTATTGAGTGTAAAAACAACCTTCTCACCTTCGTGAACAGTGACGGTGTTGTTGTTTCCCACAGGTTCATTGGTTCTCAATATTTCAAATTGAGACGGATACCGGTTGATCACATTGATATAGAGCGTGTTCGAGTACTGCCCATTGGGATTGTTTGCATTTCGAACAGTAATGGTGCGTGTTCCTGAGTAGGTTGCTGTACAGTCGTAAAGCTCGTAGGTGCCATAATCTGCGACAAAGTTACAAAAACTAGCTCCATCATAGAGGGTGATAAAATTCCCTTCCCATGAGCTGTAATACCAGCCATTCACTTGAGACTTATCGAGACGAATTCGAGTTGTTTCCCCTGTATTCAAGGTAATATTTCCCTGAGAGTCCTGAGCATGGGTTTCACTTCTCAAAATCTTGTACTCAGTAGGCTTCTGATACCGATCAGCAATCTTTACGTTGAAGCTGTTTGAGAATTCCTGTGAGTACTGGCTTGTTGCGTCTTGAGCACTTACTGTGGCGTATCCTTTGTATTTTGCCGTACACGTCATCACGATAAAATTGGTGTTGTTCTCTCTAAATGAACAGTGTAATGGGTCTTGAGCTGTGTTTCCTGGCCAAGATGTCCCACCCCACCCATAACTTCCAATATTGAGCGTGAAATCAACTGTTTCTCCCGTGTAGAGATGGATATACCCATCTGAACTAATGGATCGGCTTGAAGTGAGGTTGTAGACCATAGCTCCTGCTTGTGCACCTTGAATTGTCCCAAATATCGTTACAGAGAGGAGAAAAACTCCTATTGTTGTCGCCATTGCTTTCAATAATTTGAGCATGGAAAAGTGTTAAGTGAGTAAATTCTAACACACTTTACATTATTTATTGTTTTTGTCAACTATTCCGCTGTCGTATTCCTACTATTACGAAAACCCCTCAAATATAGAAATGAGGGGTTCTTAATGGGTATTTAAGGTGTCTGGGTCAAAGCTAAGCCTTCCGGTTCTTAATATCTTCAACGATTTGCTCTACAAATGTATCTAGGGCGATATTAACCTGTTCTTTCGTTTTGTACTTTCTCTCCGAGACCTCACGAGCTGTTACTTCTGCGTCTCCCATGACCAGCATGTGCGGAA
>CAYGRJ010000170.1:0-3370 GCA_964352285.1 uncultured Candidatus Peribacteria bacterium | reverse complement strand
AAATAAACTTCTAGACAGCATGAAGTTCCGTTATCATTGATTCTCCAAAATCAGTGACTCAAAACATGGACATCGTCGAAGAAATCAAATCCCGGCTCAGCATAGAAGAAGTCGTAGGCCCCTACGTTCAGATGAAGAAATCTGGACGAAATTTCAAAGCCTGCTGCCCATTTCATAGCGAGAAAACCCCATCCTTCATCATCAGTCCCGATAAAGGCATGGCTTATTGCTTTGGCTGTCGAAAAGGAGGAGACCTCTTTGCCTTCACTCAAGAAGTTGAAGGCGTCGACTTTACTGAATCCATTCGCATCTTGGCAGAAAAAGCTGGCATAGAATACAAACGAGAACAGCATTCAGGCCTTAAAAAAGAAGACAAGGACCGGCTCTCCAACATTATGGACACAGCCCTAGAATTTTTTCAGCAAGGTCTAGAGAACTACAAACCCGGACAAGAATACCTGGCCAAACGAGACTACGACCGCAATACCCAAAAACGACTACTGCTCGGCTACGCTCCTGAAGGTTTTCATCACCTGACGGAATACCTCAAAGCAAAAGGCTTCCAGCAGCAAGACATGCTCAGTGCCGGCCTGGTTTCTCAAAAAGAAGTGGGAGACAACAAGGTCTACGACCGCTTCCGGCATCGAATCATGTTTCCCATTCACAACCCTCAAGGAAAACTCGTCGCCTTTGGTGGTCGGACACTCTCCAAAGACAGTGATGCAGCTAAATACCTCAACTCACCAGAAACCGAGTACTATCACAAAGGAAAAACCCTCTATTGCTATCACAGAGCCAAAAAAGCCATAAGAGAACAAGACCAAGCCATCATCGTCGAGGGCTACTTCGACGCTCTCTCTGCACAACTCCATGGCTTCCCACAAACCGTTGCTTCACTCGGAACAGCTCTCACCGAGCAGCAAATTAAGCTGATCGGAAGGCTGACCAAAAACCTCTACTTCGCCTTCGACAACGATACTTCTGGTCAAACGGCTGCCAGCAGATCTATTGAAATAGCTCAAACCCTGGGTTACAACACCCATATCATCATGATCCCCTCCGGGAAGGACCCCGACGAAGCCCTCAGAAAGGCTCCAGAAGAATGGAAAGAAGCCATTGCAAAAGCCATGAGCGCCACAGACTACGAACTCTCTAAAGCCCTTCAGATTCACGATTTCAGGAACATCGAGGGCAAAAAAGCCATCCTTAAGCACATGCTCCCCGTCATCCAACGACTCCCCAACCAGCTCGAAAAAGAACAAGAACTCAAAAAGCTCTCTCTGGAACTCGAGACCTCACTCAAAAGCCTCTTTATAGAACTGCAAAAGACCAAAGTATCATCACCACTATCAGCTTCAAGCGACTCAGATTCAGAAGGAGAAATCATTCCAGACACCAGCTACACTCCTGCTGAATCTTTACTGGGCCTCATGACCATGAACAGCAGCAAGAACAGCGACTCTTTTGGCCTTATTTCAGCCAATTGGTACCGCTCTGAGCGAGAAAAAAAACTTTACAATACCCTAGCAGCCCAGTACAATCAGGCGGAAACGGTTTCTGAAAAAGAAACTGCAGATAACGGTGATCCTCATCATCTGCACCTTTTAGAGCTCTTCGCAGAAGACCGCTACGAACACTTCTCCGAAGAAGAGCTCCATGAAGAAACCACGAAACTCATCTGCTCACTTCGTCAGCAACACCGAAAAAACCGCCTCCAAGAACTCAAATTCCAAATGGCGAAAGATCCTCAAAACGCTGACCTCGTCCAAGAATTCCAAGAACTCCTCCAAGAACTGAACACGGACAACAACAATAACCCTGAGCCCACCTAGCCTTCAAAATCCCTTTCTATGGCCAAGAAACAGCGGAAGTTTATACCCCTTCCTTCAGAAGAAGTGCTCGACAAGTTCCCGAAAGAAATTCGAGAACTGATTAGAAAAGGACGTTCCCAAGGCTTCGTCACCAATCAAGAGTTGATGAAGGTTTTTCCGAATGCGGAAGAACAAATCGAACTCATCGACGAAGGTTTTGACCTCTTCTTCGGATTAGGAATCGAAATCATGGACGTCAAAGACCAGCTCATCTGGCACAAAAAAGACGAAGAAGAAGAGCCTGCCAACCCAAAAAAAGGATCGAAGGCTATCAACCTCAAGGAAATCAGTAACGATTCGGTACGCATGTACCTCTCTGAGATTGGAAAAGTTCCCCTGCTGACTGCTGCTGAAGAAATCAAACTCTCTAAGGCTATCCGTGCTGGTGACCCTGTCGCCAAAAAAGACCTCGCCGAAGCCAATCTTCGTTTAGTGGTTTCCATTGCCAAGAAATACATCGGACGTGGACTTTCTTTCCTCGACCTCATTCAAGAAGGAAATATTGGACTCTTCCGAGCGGTTGAAAAATTTGATTACCGGCGAGGATTTAAATTCTCAACCTACGCCACGTGGTGGATCAGACAAGCGATTACTCGTGCCATAGCTGATCAAGCTCGTACCATCCGGATTCCTGTCCACATGGTCGAAACCATCAACAAGCTCACGCATACCCAACGACGTCTAGTGCAAGAGCTTGGACGTGAACCCCTTCCAGAAGAAATCGCCGTAGAAATGGACATGGACGTGCGTAAAGTACGACACATCCAAAAGATTTCTCAGGACATCATTTCTCTCGAAGCTCCTGTAGGAACCGAAGAAGATTCACGGCTTGGAGACTTCATCGAAGATAACGAAGCCCTCTCCCCTTCTGAAGCGACCAACAGACAAATCCTAAAGGAGAACATTCACGACATGCTTCAGTACCTCACAGAACGAGAGCAAAAGATTATCAAAATGCGTTTCGGACTCATCGACGGACGAACCCACACCCTCGAAGAGGTCGGAAGAGAATTCAATGTCACTCGTGAACGTATCCGTCAAATTGAAGCTAAGGTCCTCCAAAAACTCAAGGACCACAGCACGGTTGTAAAAATCATGGAGTAACTCAGCGAGTTACCAACTACTCATTAGTAATTAACAACTATCCCCATGGCTAAGAAAAAAGACGATCCAATAATTGAAGAAGAAGTAGAAGGTTCTGATGAAGAATTTCGAAGTGGATCTACCGCTGGATCAGGAGATGAAACCGTTCTTATTACCAAAGAAGGACTGAAAAAGCTCCAAGAAGAACTCGAAAACCTCAAGACAGTACGACGTAAAGAAGTTGCTGCTCGTTTGAAAGAAGCAATCTCTTACGGAGATCTCTCTGAAAATTCTGAGTATGAAGAAGCCAAGAACGAACAAGCCTTCATCGAAGGACGAATCCTCGAGCTCGAAAGCAAGATCAAGAACGCAAAGATCATCAAGGGGCACGACACCAAGACTGTTCAGATTGGAAC
>CAYGRJ010000169.1:0-3395 GCA_964352285.1 uncultured Candidatus Peribacteria bacterium | reverse complement strand
GTGGAGGTCAGGATCCCGCGTGCGGCGTGCATTCCTGCGATGTCTTCTGGCGAGGTTTCGTGTCGAACCAGGATCACGTCTTCTTTATTTTTGTGAGCTTCAACAGCTTCATCTGCAGAGAAGACGATCTTCCCGCAAGCAGCTCCTGGAGAGGCTGGAAGTCCTTTGGTCAGGATTTCTTTGTCAGCAGAAGGATCGATGTCTGGATGCAGGAGAGGCTCAAGTGATTGGGGATCAACGCGCATCACGGCGGTATGTTGATCGATCAAGCCTTCTGAAACCATTTCGAGAGCGATACGAATAGCGGCCTTCCCCGTTCGTTTTCCAGTCCGGGTTTGGAGGATAAAGAGTCGACCTTTTTCGATGGTGAACTCGATATCTTGCATATCTTTGTAATGGTCTTCGAGCTTCACAAAGATGTCGGTGAGTTCTTTGTAGGCTTCTGGCATTTGCTGTTCGAGTTTTGTGATCTCATGAGGTGTTCGGATACCAGCTACCACGTCTTCTCCTTGAGCATTCATAAGGTATTCTCCGAAGTACCCTTTGTCTCCAGTAGCAGGATCACGTGTGAAGGCGACACCGGTACCACTGTCGTCTCCCATGTTTCCAAAGACCATGGTCTGGACGTTGACTGCTGTTCCCCAATTGTGTGGGATTTTGTTGATATTTCGGTAGGTGATCGCTCGTGGGTTGTTCCAGGATTCGAAGACAGCGTTAATGGCTCCTAAGAGTTGATCCCATGGGTCTTCTGGGAAGCTCTTACCAGTGTGCTCGTGAACGAGAGCCTTGTAGGCTTCTACCAGTTCTTTCAGATCTTCTGCAGACATTTCTAAATCGTCTTCGTAGCCCTTGGCTTTTTTGATATCGCCGAAGGCTGCTTCGAAGTAATGGTGATCGCAGCCCATGACCACGTTCCCATACATATTGATAAAGCGACGGTAAGCATCGTAGGCAAAGCGTTCGTTATCGGTTTCAGCAACGAGACCTTGAACCGTTGTGTCGTTAAGACCAAGATTGAGAACCGTGTCCATCATCCCGGGCATCGAAACCTTTGCTCCTGAGCGCACAGAAAAGAGCAGGGGATTGTTGGCATCTCCGAATTTTTTGTTCATCTGTTCTTCTACCATCTGCACATGCTTTTTCACTTCTTCCATGAAGCCATCGACGTGCTTGAGTTCTTTTTGAAAGTTCATGCAGTACTCGGTACTGAGGACAAACCCAGGAGGAACAGGGAGTCCTAAAGATGTCATTTCACACAAATTGGCCCCTTTCCCGCCCAAGAGATCCTTCATTTCTTTGCTTCCTTCAGCAAAGGAATAGATGTACTGCTGCATACTCCAGTCGATAAATGATAGTCACAGACACTTTACCAGGAATGAGAAGGTTGTGAAGGGTCAAATCTGATCAACACAAGTAGCCATTTTAGGTCATTTAGCTTATACTTGGTCACCGTAACCAACCTCTATGGCCTTTAGCTGGTCCAACTACAACTCCGAAAACCCTGCTGTGGTGCAGTCACCCATGGCGGGCTATACCGATTCTGCATTCAAGCAGATCGCTCGCTTGTGCGCGCCGGAGGCGATAGTGGTCACTGAGTTTTTGAGCACGGACGCGATTTACTACAAGTCGGAGAAAACTCTGCGCATGATGCAGTTTGCCGAAGCTGAGCATCCGGTGATCTTGCAGGTATTTGGAAAGAACCCAGAAAGATTTGTGCACGCTGCGAAGCTGGCAGAAGAGATGGGCTACGATGGCGTGGATATTAATATGGGATGCCCGGCAAAAAAGGTGATCCATAGTGACCATGGATCTGCGCTGGTCAAGATCAAGAACCGCTGTACAGCGATGAAAATAGTAAGTGACATGGCGGAAGCTGTGAGTATTCCTATTTCGGTTAAGACTCGGATTGGTTGGGAGAACTTCGAAGACTTGGTGCCTTTTTGCAAAGAACTGGAACAGAATGGATGTGCTGCGCTTGCCATCCACGGACGAACCACCAAACAGGGCTACACCGGAGTGGCTAATTGGGATCCGATATATGAGGTGAAGAAAGAACTGAGTATTCCCGTGATGGGAAATGGAGACATTACTCAGGTCAGCCACTTCCGCCAGAAGATAAAAGACCTGGATGGCGTGTATATCGCCAGAGGTACTTTAGGAGACCCTTGGATTCTGGCAGACGTGCTTGAGTACGCGAAAAACCGTGAGCAATATGATGAGCTCAGTGATGAAGAATTAGATGCGAAGTTCCCCCGAGCTGATCAAATCTCCTGGGAGCGAAAAAAGGATATAGTGCTGAAGCATTGTGAACTTTCTGTAGATGTAAAAGGAGAGAGAAGGGGAATGCTCGAGATGCGAAAACACCTGGCTGCCTACGTGAAAGGATTGCCAGGTGCTCGTGAAATTCGAGAGAAATTGGTCAGGGTCGAAACCCTCGATGAAGCCTTGAAGATTGTGAGGTCGATCTAGGCAGCACTTTTTGCCAGTTCTTTTCCTTCTTCTATTCCAGCCGGGACACCATCATCAAACCCTTGTACAGGGGATTTGAAGGTCTTCATCTTCCACTCATTGACCATCTTCACCTTGTCTTCGTTTTTTATGGTAAATTTATCGATCCCACTCTCTGAAATATTAGACTTCAGTCTTCCATTGCTCTTTGCTGCGATCCCTTCTACTTGAATCAGGAATTCTTGCACGGCTTTTTTGAAGCGATCTGCAGGATTGTAGCTTTTCACAGCATCAGAACAATAGCTCCCGCTGTCTGACTGCTTTCCCGTGCGAGAATCAAATCTCATGGTTGGGTCACAGTCGAATCCGAAGAGAGACTTTGCAGCAACCCTCAGCCCATCATTCATGATCGATTTATCCATCAATCCTTCAGTCTGTCTCATTCTTTGGTTATTACCAGAACAACTCAAGATGTACTTCTGAAAGTTACTTTGCCCTGTTTTTTGAAGGGTTTCCTTATGCTTTTTTTCTCCAAACTGTGGCGATCCATCTGAAATATTGATTTGATGATCCATATGATGGCGAGAATTTTCACGGGCCAAGAACATCGCATGACCACAACAACTGGACATGGCCAAATAGGCTTGGTAGCAAGTGATGTCGAACTGCCTCTGGTTCATGTTGTCTGAGTCGTTCATCAGGGATTCCAAGTATCCCATAAACTTGTACTGCCAGCCCCGGTAACCAGAGACGATATTGTGATTACGGGCTCCTATAATGTCTCCATTGGTACCAGGAGCTTGAGCCTGCATGATTTCCTGAATATCGTATGATGATGCTGCAATTCCTGCACAAGAATTATCGCACTTCACATGCATTGAATTCGCATCAGACTGACGTGCTTTTTGGGCTTCATGGGCTGTCAGTGGCACTAATTCAGCATTCCT
>CAYGRJ010000168.1:1889-3396 GCA_964352285.1 uncultured Candidatus Peribacteria bacterium | reverse complement strand
CCTCAAACGAATCAACTCAAGAGCTGACATCCGACAACTCCCCTCCTTCAACCGCATCAACACCCTCAGGAGCTTCGCCTACCTAAGCCTGACAAAACCCCTTATCAAGTACTCACCCGCCATCATCGAGCTCTTCTTTCATGGAGAAGGCAAGCACACGCTCAAAGACTTACTCGTATCCCTCGGCATCAAAGCTCATGAACTCGGCCTCAGCGAACTCAGCCTACACCAAATGCCAGCTAAAAAGTATATCAAAAGACTGATTAAACTCCTGAAGATAAAAGATACAGTCAGCCTCCAAAAGAGCTACATCAAGCTCACAGAAGAGCTTATCAGTAATCACATCCTCGAAGAAAAGCACCTAATCCTCGCAGACGTCGGCTGGAATGGAACCATCCAAATCCTTCTGGAACAAATCATTCAACTTCTCGGCAAAAAAAACACAACGCAAGGTCTCTACCTGGGATCCACTGGCCACAACATCTTCGGACTCAAAGCCCGAAAGAACATCAAAGGAATTATCTATCCCCACCTTCAGCACCGATTATTTCAAAAAGGATTGGTGGAAGAAATCTGGGAATACCTCCTCACTTCCAAAGAATCAAGCCCTCAAATCAAAGCTCTACAGCTTGGATTGAACACATTTATTGATCACTATAAAGCTGATCCCTCTGCAGCTCCAGCCTGGATCCACCAAGCAACCCAAAAACATCTCATGAAGCTCTTCTCTTCCCCAACACGAGACCAAGCACTGCTCCTGGGATCCCTTCAGCACGATGCC
Source organism: uncultured Candidatus Peribacteria bacterium (assembly GCA_964352285.1). Classification (GTDB taxonomy): domain Bacteria; phylum Patescibacteriota; class Gracilibacteria; order JAUYGZ01; family JAUYGZ01; genus CAYGQA01. The sequence goes on along the minus strand of CAYGRJ010000168.1, from coordinate 2,615 downwards.
GGGTTTGGAATACAAAAAAAACGTGCTATCGTCGACCTCCATTACACACAGATCCAGGTCCTCAAAATGCTGATCAGGAAGCCAGACCAACTGAAAAATCTCTACCTCAAGCAGTACTGGCCGCAAGGATTCCTCAAATGGTATCGAATCCAACACCTTCAACCAATCATCAACGGCCTCAAATGGCTAAAGAGTAAAAATTTGGAAATCTTCGGGTAACAAGACCAGCAAAGAAACGTAGTAAAGAGTACGAAACAGCAATAACCCTCCAAAATACATGAACTACAAATGCATCATCTTCGACTGTGATGGCGTTCTCGTCGACACTGAAGTCACCAGCAATCAAGTATTTGTAGACCTGCTGAAGCCTTACAAAGTCCAAATGAGCCTCGAAGAAGCTATAAAAAAATTCTCAGGAAGCTCACTCTCTGCATGTATAAAAAACATCGAAGCCCACTTCGAAATCAAACTCTCAGACAGCTTCGAGCAAGAATTCAGAGACGCCCAAACCGTGATCTTCAAAAAAGATGGTGTTCCAGCCATACCCGGTATTCACGAACTGATCGATAACATCTCTGCACCATACTGCGTAGCATCAAGCGGCCCACAAGAAAAAATGGCCATCACCCTCAAATCAGCAGAACTTTTAGAACACTTTGAAGGAAAAATATTCAGCAGCTACGACATCAACAGCTGGAAGCCAGAACCAGGGATCTTCCTCCATGC
>CAYGRJ010000168.1:0-1879 GCA_964352285.1 uncultured Candidatus Peribacteria bacterium | reverse complement strand
TCCTTCGGAATGCGTGGTCATCGAAGACAGCCTCGTAGGGGTTCAAGCAGCCCTCGCCGGAGGATTCGACGTCTTTTCTTACGATCAGCACGGCAAAAACGACGAACAGCATGATCTCTCTACCAAAAGCTTTACGCACATGGATCAGCTACATGAGTGGCTAGTGTAAAATCGAGCCAGGGCTTGACAATTATACCTAGAAATGTATAATATGATGCCTTTTTTAATAAAAGAATTATGCAGCTCCTTTCACATAGAACATTTGACGGAAACGTACAACGAGATTCTGAAAAAGACCTTAAAGACTCTCAAGCTCTGAGAAAACGTGTCTCAGAGGAGATCCGCATCAAAGGAAATCTTAAAGAGATTGAAAAAACACTACAAGGAGAAGCGCTGATACTAGCCGGCGGATTTCTATTACCTCAAAGCTGTATTGATTACTCCAAACTCCGCAGCATACTTGAAACAAAAGAAGATCGGATAAGATTTTATATCTCTCAACAAAAGATAAGTATCATTTTTAATACCTTCAGTGACTATCAAAATATTTCATCAGAAGAAAAAGAAGTAATTCTCAGCCTCGGTTTTAAAGAGCTACCAAGAGAAGAGCATTTATTAGACACAGAATACAACGGAAACCTAGACAATGTGTATGACGAAGATTACTTTCAAAGCACATTCTGCAATCGTGAATCAATAAATCTTGACCTCAGATGCACAGAGAATCTAGCTGTAATAGATCATCAAGGAAGAGAAGTCTCAAAAGGATTTCTAGATCAAGCTGCAGAGAAAACAGATACCTTTCTCATAACTAGGCAACAAGCAGTAAAAGATTTCGTTTATACTCGAAACAACCCTCTATTTGAAGCTTTCTTTCAAAATCTTGAAAAAGCAAAAACAATAAAAATAATAGATCAAGACTGGAGAATAAGACCTGAACTCTCAGATGAAGATATAGAAACAAATTATCTTCTAAAGACATTTTCAACTCTAAAACGGCAAGAGGGTAGTGTGAAATATGAAAGCGATAAGATAACCTACGTAGAACTGAAATCAGCAGACCCAAGCCTTATTGATTATATAGATGTAAGTAAGAAAGAGCTTGATGTAAACATTTTTGACCATATCTCAGACTCTCGAGTAAAAATCCTACAGAGAGCGAAAAACATAAGACTCAATAGCAATGATGTAGATGGGAAAAGCCTTGCAAACTACCTAAATGCATTAACCAACATAGATTATGTTGACATCTATATTCAAAAACCAGGAATATTCTTTGATAACCTGAAACCACAAGAAAGCATTAAGAGCTTAAGAATCGAAACTGATGCTATGACACCTGACGACATCTCATCATTGAATAAAATACCCCAACTTGAAACACTCAATTTCAACTTACATAACCCTCAAGCCTGGGGATTCATTGAAATGCCAGAATCAATAGATGCATTAATAAAGGTCCACAGAGTACATCTCCCTGAACTTAAAGAGATCTACTTTGATTTTCATGAGCCATTCAATGGAAATAAATGCCTAGATCATGCAAGAAGTTTTTTCGATCCAGACAAAGAAGAAGATGAAGAAAAAGTACATCAAGAAACCATACGCTTACTTCAAATGTGGTATGAAAAACTTACTGAAGCTGGATTGAAAGTGACCTCAGAAGAAGATTTCTTATTGGAAATGATCTACCGAGATTAAACCCCCAACACCCGCTTCGCATTGTCATCAGTAGCCTTCTCGAGATTTTCAAGAGAAATCCCACGAGCTTCCGCAACGACCTGAGCCGTCTCTACCACATAAGAAGTCTCATTTCGTTCACCTCGGTGAGCTTCAGCTGCCAAAAATGGACAATCAGTCTCCACCACAATCTTATCAA
>CAYGRJ010000167.1:0-3400 GCA_964352285.1 uncultured Candidatus Peribacteria bacterium | reverse complement strand
ATCTACTTTGATATCTGTAGTTTCAAATGCGAAACCAAAGATTGCTGAATACCACTTCACCACCCTGAAGCCCAACTTAGGAGTGGTAAAGATAGATGACATGGTAACCTACGTGGTTGCCGACATACCAGGACTTATAGAAAACGCCAGTGAAGGCAAGGGCCTCGGGATGAAGTTCCTTCGTCACGTGCAGCGATGCCGCTACCTGGTCCACATGATCGACCCACTACAAGAGAACCTCAGATCTCTTACGACTGACGAAGAAGACCCATGTATAGACAACTTCGAACTGATCAATGAAGAACTCAAAAAATTCTCGAAGGATCTCGCAACCAAGAAGCAACTCATCGTGATCAACAAGTCAGACGTGGTCGATGAAGAAACCATTACGAGATTAAAAAAGAAGTTCGAAAAGATCTGTAAGAACTCAGATCAATTGACTCTCTATCCAGATGCAATATCTGCAGCAACCACAGGAGGGATCGATAAGTTAAAACACGAACTCTACAAATATTTAAAAGAACAAGAAGAACTCGATAAACCATCCTTAGAAGAATCTGAGCTCGAAGACGAAGACAACCAAGATATCAATCCTGATAAACCAAGAGAGCACATTCTCTACCGACCACATATAGACAATCCAAAATACTTTTCTGTGGAGAAGATCGATGAAGACAGCTATAGAGTCACTGGGAAGCGAATAGAACAAATCGTCAACATGACCAACTTCGACAACCGTGAAGCCCGCATGAGAGTAGAAGATGTGCTCAAGAAAATGGGCATCACGAAGGAACTCAAAAGAGCTGGTGCTACTTCTGGATCACGGCTCCACATCGGAAAGCACGAAATGGAATACGTTGACCCCAACGAGCACTAGAATGCAGGGAGAACTTCAAGCTACTCTTCAAACATCAGCTGATAAAACTTCTGCTCTGGGTATTCCAAGTATAGCTTTTCAACATGTCTTGTGAGATTTAAAGGTGACTCACCCGGGAACAAGTTCAAAACCTCAGCAGATTCCGTATCGAGGTGATACATCATAAGTCGTGACTTCTGAATCTGATCTACTGCATTTGTAAATAAGCTGATGAGGTCGTTTTCGATTGAAAACTGAACACGATCACTCAACAAAAGAATCCGAGAATCATACAGAGGGTTCCATGCAACTCGATCTTCTGATTCGTACCAACTCAAGGTTTCGAAACTACTACTTTTCACATCCCAAACCCATAAGTAAGGATTATCGTTAAGCTGACCAAAAAGTAATACACGACTACCAGATGGATGAACCTGAGCTTGGGTAATCTGAATATCATTACCAAAGAGCTGCTGTTTACGACCACTTTCTGTGCGCACAAGAGTAATTGCACCTTCATCTACAACTGCAGCAATCCCCTCTCCCCAACTCAACTGGGGATCATCAAGACTCACAAAGCTGGTGACCATTTCTCCTTCTCCATCACGGAGCATCCATTCATCACCTTGTTTTCGAAGTGTATAATCATCATCTACGCTCTCTAAGGCAACCGGAGCTTCATTAAGTTGGGGGACGTATCGGAATCGCAATTCAGCTTCAACATCATTCCATCGTTCTACATAATACTGTTCATCAATTATAAAATACCCCTCACGCTCCGCAAGAACTTGGTGAACACCAGGTGACAAAGAAATACGGCACTCTCCAGTATCGCAATTATAAAGCTCACCACTTATAGTCACTTGAAAAGGAACACGAGAACTCAAAACAAGGCTTCCTTTATTGATCCAAAAAGCCCAAGTGAAAATAAAGGCTATGGCAGCAAACATAACAAAAAGGACAAATGCTACGGCCTTTTGAGTTCCACCGTGAAGGTCAGATTCCATAGAAAAAGTGTACAATAACAGCTATACTCACTATCTCAGATCACGAGCACTCTGTGAAGAAAAGCTCATTGCCTTAGCCTTAAGTCTCCACCTTTGTCTCATCGTCCATCACAAGTCGCCAGCGAACTCCAAAAAGCACTCGCTCCCTTCCTCAGTCAAGAAGCGCTCTTTAAGCGTTACGGACTGATAACTATCACCGAGATAGTCGTCACTCGAGGACTAGAACAAGCGAAGATATTCTTCACATCACATCACCATAAAAGAGATTTAGAACAACTGCTCAATCAAAAAGGAGCGAAGATCAAAAAAGCGATTCATCAAAAGGTAAACCTGAGAAAGATCCCAAAACTCGTCTTCCTCGTCGACATCAATACCGACATTCTCAACGACCTGATTGAATTTCAAAAGTCACAGCAACCTGTTGCAGAAAATGATCAACAGCAGCTCAGTGACAACTCAGAAGATGAAGGCGTAGAGTAGGAGTATTCTAAGGAATACTTATGGAAAAAAATCAGCCTTCTTACACATCTCTCTTTAAGCACATCAAGAAATATGAAGGAGATGTAATTCCAAGAGAACAAATAAGCACTAAAACAATATCGAGTGTATTCGAAGATGCAGGAGAAACACTAGGTGTGTTTACAAGACTCAAAGACTTCAGTGATCAAGTACAAAGAGTATGTGAGATCAAGTATCCCAAACTGGGAGCACATTTACATGACACAGGAAGTATCGTTAGGTCAATGATGTCAGATGAAACATTTCAATTGGAATACCCTGATGAAGTCAGAAGATTAGTGGGCGACGACAAAGAACAAGAACTGGAAGGTTTTTTTTCAAGTGAAAATCAAGAAAAAATCGCTGTCGCTGGAGAGATTCATGACATAGGAAAACTTGATCCAGAGATCATGAGACTCTGCGAATGGGATAATAAGACCATGGGACCATTTCCAAGAGAAAATGGTCTCTATAAAATACGACAACACTCTGCAGTAGATGATGTCCTGACAAAAGCAGGAATCATAGACAAACAAGTCATAGCAGCAATACAAGACCACCATGCACCAGTTAGCTGGGGAACAAAAGACCCCTTCACATTCTATGGATTCGAAAAAGGAAGTTCAAACAACAGCGCACTCCACTACCTCTTTTTAAGCACCAACATCGTAACGATATGCGACATACTGAGCGCGATGACAGAATTCAGAAGCTATCATCAGGCAGATAGAATAGTATTGTGGGAAGAAACAGCAAATGAAATAAAAAAGAAATATGACACTGTTACAGAGCAAGAAATACATTCCATACGCTACACCATTGAAAAAGAACTCAGGATCTGTTTACCGATGGATAGAGAAGGACGCATTGTAACTCTAGCACTCGAAACCTTTGCACGTCTCTATGAGACAATAGAAAGAAAAGCGAAGACCAGACCATTATTAAAGGACAAAAAACTCCCTCGGGACTTCGAGCCCAGGATGATCCCACGACAAAAATAAGAATACTCAAGTCTCAGAAAGAGCTACAAGAACTAAAA
>CAYGRJ010000166.1:0-3404 GCA_964352285.1 uncultured Candidatus Peribacteria bacterium | reverse complement strand
CGAATTTGGACTTGTCGAACAATATATGGTTGAGAGATGAGTCACTCGTTCATCTGAAAGGAAAATCGATAAAAAAGCTGTCCCTCTCCATGTGTAATCTTATAACTGGCAGTGGTCTTGAGCATTTGAGTGGCCTTCCTTTGCAAGAATTAAATTTGTTCCATTGTAGAATTACAGATGAAGGATTAAAAAATCTGAAGAATTTGCCTTTAAAAAGTTTGGATTTGGGTTTATGTGAGCAAATCTCTGACAAAGGGTTGCAACATTTGATGGGACTGTCATTGCAAGTCTTTGACTTGTTAGGCTGCGAAAAGGTGACTGATGAAGGTCTTCAATATTTGAAAGACTTCCCTTTGCAGAAATTAAGACTGAGTGGATGTCAAAAAATTACAGACAATGGGTTACAGCACCTGAAAGGTCTTCCATTAGAAGGACTAGCTTTGTCGAATTGTGAAAAGATTACAGACAAAGGTCTACATCACTTAAGTAAACTCCCACTAATCGTGTTGGACCTAAGTGGTTGTGAAAAAATTACAGATAATGGAATTGGTCACCTCGTAGGTCTCCCAATAACTACTCTTGGCTTAGATCATTGTAATCATGTTACAGACCAAGGCTTGGCTAGTCTGATTGAACTCCCATTGATAAACTTATACATAAGGAGCTGCGAGTTAATTACTGATGTAGGTGTGACTGCCTTGAGAAAGGCTTTTGGGGAAAAGTGCTCGATATATACCGATGGTCCTGATTATCCTGATGTAGATGATGAAGTATACGATGAAGATTTCATTGTGAGAGAAGATAACACTAATTTCGAAGACGAATTGTAGGAAATTCAAAACCTATCCTGATTTTTTGACAAGGTCGCATTGAGATGAAGGTAACTCAAGAGGAAGCGCAAGCGGCGCTTTAGTTGCTATTACTTCCTCTTTTTGCGATTCTTCTTTTTCTGTTTGTCCTTTTTCTTTCTCGCATTTTTACGAGCTTTATCATTCTGGGAGTTCGTTCTTGGGTTTGTATTGTCCGTTTTCTCCATTTCTCGTCTTATTATTTTTTCGATTCGAACCAACATAGGACCAGATAATACATAGTATGGATTATTTAAGCTTTCATCGATGTGTGCATTGATGGCATCAGCAAATTCATCTGCTCTAACACGAGGGTCATCAAGCGATTTTAGAATTCCAAGAGTTTTTTGTGGAGCATGCTCAGGTTCAAATTCAAAAGTAAGAATATCTAAGAGTTGGATATTCTCCCAGTTGTGAATGTCTAGAATATGTCGAGAGCTGTAGGTTAATGGGCCTTCTTGAGATTTGATCCCTAGAATCCTCCTCATAATTTGTAGGCGAGTGGAGGCAGAAAAAGCATCAACAAGGTCTGGAGGTTGAGCAACTTTTTTTACTCGCCCAATGCTCTTTAATAATTCTCTAAGTACAGATTTGTATGGGGCAGTATCTACTTCTTTACAGACATTTTTAGCTATTTCTTCCATATCGTTCTCGAAGCCTGTAAAGAGGTCAGAAATCTGCTTTATAAGTACTTGACGAGCGTCTCTTGTGAGTCTATCTATCAATTTGTGATCATCCTCAGATAAGGAGGTGACATTTACCGGTGTTCTGCTGAGCTCCGAGAAGAGTAACTCTGCTTCTTTGTTCCAATCAATTTTATGCTTAGACATTGTGTACGAGGTTATTGAGATGGCACTTTAGCTGATTTTTATAAAAATACAACTCATAGCAATGATGGATTCAAAGTTGTTTGATTTCGTGTATACTCGCTTCTGATTGCCAATCCTAGAAGACCACCCCATCCATGAAAAACATCCGAAATTTCTGCATTATCGCCCATATCGATCATGGGAAATCGACCCTTGCTGACCGACTCCTCGAGATCACGGGAACTATCCAGCACCGAGATATGACCCACGGGCAGATGCTCGACACCATGGATATCGAACAAGAGCGGGGGATTACCATCAAGCTCTGTCCGGTTCGTATGGACTGGAAAGATCATCAACTCAATCTGATTGATACTCCTGGTCATGTGGATTTTAGCTATGAAGTTTCGCGTTCACTTGCAGCCTGTGAAGGAGCGATATTGGTGGTAGATGCGGCACAGGGGATAGAAGCACAAACCCTGGCAAATACTTACTTGGCCATGGAACAAGACCTCGAAATCATTCCGGTGCTCAATAAAATCGACCTCCCAGCAGCAGAACCAGAACGTCGAGCCCAGGAGCTCAGTGCCACTCTGGGGATCGACCCAGAAACCATTATTCACGTATCTGCTAAGACTGGCCAAAACGTCGAAGCCATTCTCGATGCCGTTATCGCCAAAATTCCAGCCCCATCTGTACCAGATGAAGAAGGCATCACCGAAGAAAACATTAGTAAGGTCGAAACCAAAGCGCTTATCTTCGACTCCAATTACGATGCCTACCGGGGGGTGCTTTCTTATGTCAGGGTTATTCAAGGAGAGTTAAAAAAGAAAGACTCGGCTTACTTCCTCAGCAACGGACAGAAGATCGACATGACGGAAGTTGGCTGTTTTAAGCCTAAATATCACCCAACCGAGAGCCTTAAAGCTGGAGAAGTTGGCTACGTCGTCACCGGGCTGAAGTCAGTAGGAGAAGCGCAAGTAGGAGATACCTTGTGGAAGCCGGGGGTCAACAATCCCGATATCAAGATGGCCAAGCGCTTAGACGGATACGAAGAGGTTACGCCTTTTGTCTTTGCTTCGATCTACACCGTAGATGCTGATCAGTACAAGGACCTCCGAGAATCGCTCGAAAAGCTCTCTCTAAATGATTCTTCACTCACCTTCGAGCCAGAACGTTCCTCAGCATTAGGTTTTGGGTTCCGCTGTGGATTCCTAGGGATGCTGCACATGGAAATCGTTCAAGAACGTTTGGAGAGAGAATACAACCTCGACCTCATCATCACGGCACCTTCGGTGAACTACAAGATCATCATGATCCATGGAGATGGAGAAGAAATTGATCTCTCAAATCCTGCAGAACTCCCCAAAAGAGAGACGCTCCAAGAAATTAAAGAACCTTGGGTAAAGGTAGAGCTCATGACCCCGTCTGAGATTATCGGGCCCATTATGCACATCTGCACAAAGCGTCGTGGTGTCTACCAAACGATGAACCATATCGACGATATGAGGGTGATTGTGACCTTTGAAATGCCTCTCTCTTCTATCATTGTCGATTTCTATGACGCGATTAAGAGTATTACTTCTGGTTACGTTTCGATGGCCTACGAATTCCTAGATTACCGAACGCAAGACCTGGTCAAGATGGACATTCTCGTAGCTGGAGACATTATTCCGCCACTCTCAACCATTATCCATCGCTCAGAAGCCCAACAACGTGGGGGTGTGGTGGTGAAGAAGCTCAAGGA
>CAYGRJ010000165.1:0-3412 GCA_964352285.1 uncultured Candidatus Peribacteria bacterium | reverse complement strand
CTTCTTCCCCCAGGCTTTCTTTCATCTTGAGCACTTCTGGTGTGAGGTCTTCGTCTTTGAATTCGAATTCGGTGGGTCCACAGCAACCGCAGCCTTCGCAAGAACTGTTTGATGATTGATCATCTTCGTGGTCGTGATCGCCATGTTGGTGGTTGTCTTGTGGCATTTTTGGAGAATTATGACTGCTCTAAATGTTCTTTTCCATTCCTAGTTATTTTACTCTTTTTTGGCCTTTTTTGTCATGAAAAAAGTCTCTATTTTCTCTTGAAATCGCACCCTTAAAATGCGTCTCAGGTCGGATAAATAATATTTTAAATCGCTTTTGTTTTGTTGCAAGAGGCGGATTTTGGCTTACTCTCTCAACTTTTTCAGAACTGAGAATCGTTCCAACATCAGCCTTCAGAGGAGTCAATGGTAGGTCGTTGACCGGGCATATTTGGGGGTGTAGATTCCTTACACACACAAGATATAGTGTGTTGCCGGCCTAGGTGGACGGTGCAGATCGAACTCTTAGAAGGCTTCTTTGGAGGCCATAATCTTCTTTGTTGATCAATTTTTTTGTTCGTTTTTTGTTTTCTTCATTTTTCCTCACACATGTCACAGATAACTACTATCCGAAAGCGTACTGGCGATGTGGTCGACTTCGACCGTCAGCGTATTGAGAAGGCTATAGAAAAGGCCGCTCTTTCTCATAATCATCATGATTTGTCTTTCATTATTCCCCTTACCGACGAAGTGGTGAAGCATATGGAAGAGTCATTCGCGAGTAACTCCGAGGAAGTTTTATCTGTTGAAAAGGTTCAAGACTTGGTCGAGAAGACGCTCATGGAGCAAGGTTTTTATGAGATTGCGAAGGCTTATATTTTATACAGAGAAAAGCAGAAGGAAGAACGAGAAGTGGAGATCTTAGAAAAAATGGAAAAGAAAGAAATGATGGTTACTAAAAGAAATGGTGAACAAGAGTCATTTAGTCCTCAAAAATTAAAGAAAGCTATTGAACGAGCTGCCAAAGGATTTGAAGATATTATAGATGCAACAGAGGTTGCAGAAGCGACCAAACGAAATCTTTTCGAAGGGATCAGTACTGATGATATCGACAAGGCAGTGGTGATGACCATGAAGGCTCGTATTGAAAAAGATTCTGCTTATGCTTATGCAACAGCACGGATGTTCTTGAACACAGTCTACAACGAAGTTTTGGGTGAGGAGTTAGGTCCAGATAATTTTGAAAAGCGTTACCGAGAAACCTTTAAGGTGAATATCAACCGAGCTGTTGAGCAAGAACGAATGGCTGAGTACTTGCTGGAGTATGATGTTGATGACTTGGCGGCCTACATGGATATCGAACGAGATAATCTGTTTACCTACTTGGGGATTCAAACTCTTTACGATCGTTACTTTATTCACATTGGTGGACAACGGATCGAAACTCCTCAGTACTTCTGGATGCGTGTGGCTATGGGGCTTGCTTCTCAAGAAGAAGATAAGCAAGCGCGAGCGAAGGAATTTTACGATGTGCTTTCAAAGCTCCTTTATGTGAACTCAACACCAACGCTTTTCAATGCTGGAACCCTTCATCAGCAATTGAGCTCGTGTTACCTCTCTACCGTTAATGATGACCTTGGGCATATCTTTAAGTTTATCGCTGATGATGCTCAGCTCTCGAAGTGGGCTGGAGGAATTGGAAACGATTGGACGAATATCCGAGCGACTGGTGCTCATATCAAAGGAACCAACGGAAGTTCTCAGGGGGTGATTCCTTTCTTAAAGATTGCTAACGATACTGCTGTCGCGGTAAACCAAGGAGGAAAGCGAAAGGGTGCTATGTGTGCTTACCTGGAGTCTTGGCATCTTGACCTCGAAGATTTTCTCGACCTTCGGAAGAACACTGGTGATGAACGACGACGAACACACGATATGAATACTGCCAACTGGATTCCAGATTTGTTTATGAAGCGAGTCCAAGAGAACGGGTCATGGACTTTGTTCTCTCCAAACGATGTTCCTGATCTTCATGATCTTTTCGGGAAGGCTTTTGAAGACCGATATGCCGAGTACGAGAAGATGACGGAAACTGGTGAAATTGAGCTTTTCAAAAAAGTAGAAGCTAAGGACCTCTGGAAGAAGATGCTGACGATGCTCTTCGAAACGGGGCACCCGTGGATCAACTTTAAAGATCCTTGTAACGTTCGTTCTCCACAAAACCATGCTGGAGTGGTGCACAGTTCTAATCTCTGTACCGAGATCACGCTGAATACCTCTGAAGATGAAACTGCTGTTTGTAACTTGGGGTCAGTTAACCTTTCGAAGTTTGTTGTCGACGGAAAGATTGATTATGCAGCACTTGAGAAGACCGTTCGGACTGCTATGCGTATGCTCGATAACGTGATTGATATCAATTACTACCCGACCAAAGAAGCAAAGAACTCAAATCTCAAGCACCGTCCAGTTGGTCTCGGATCTATGGGGCTTCAAGATGCTTTCTACATGCTCGATCTGCCCTTCGATAGTGATGAAGCTGTCGACTTCTCCGACAAGATCCAAGAAGCGATTTCTTACTACGCTATTCAAGCTTCATGTGAACTCGCTAAGGAGCGGGGGACTTACGAATCGTACAAAGGATCTCTTTGGGATCGAGGAATCTTCCCTCAAGACACGATTGATATTCTCGAAAAAGAACGAGGAATGCCAGTGGAGTGCCGACGTGGTGAAACCCTTGAGTGGTCAAAGCTCCGAGAACTGGTAAAGGAACACGGAATGCGCAATTCCAATACCATGGCTATCGCGCCAACGGCGACTATCTCGAATATTTCTGGAGTATTCCCTTGTATCGAGCCGATCTACAAGAATATGTATGTGAAGTCGAACCTTAGTGGTGAGTTTACGATTGTGAATGCTTACTTGATTGAAGATCTGAAGAAGCTGGGGTTGTGGAACTCTGATATGTCAGAGAAGATCAAGTACTTCGATGGTTCTATCCAAGACATCGAAGAAATCCCAGAGAAGATGCGTGCGAAGTACAAAGAAGTGTTTGAAATTCATCCAACATGGTTGGTGCGACATGCGGCAGCTCGTGGACGATGGATCGATCAAAGTCAGTCTCTCAACATCTTTGTGCGAGGGGTATCTGGTAAAGATCTCAACGACATTTACACCATGATCTGGAAGACCGGCTTGAAGACTTCTTACTACCTTCGTTCTCTTGGAATCTCACAGGTAGAGAAATCTACTGTAGATGCTTCGAAGTTTGGATTTACTCATCAGCGTGATTTGAAATCTTCTACGGCTTCTCAGGCAACTGCTGTGAAGACGGCACCTTCGAGCAGCGATGTGATATGTTCGATCCTCAATGGCCCAGAATGTGACGCCTGCCAGTAGGGAGCACTGAGAAAACGACCTGCTGTCACTCGTC
>CAYGRJ010000164.1:0-3430 GCA_964352285.1 uncultured Candidatus Peribacteria bacterium | reverse complement strand
CACAACACTGACGATCACGACAACTTCGAAGAATTTATGAAGTTTGATGCTGATCAGAAGATTGGTTACGGGAGGAAAGCTCTTCAAGACGAACGGCTCAAGTGTCATATCCGCGCTGAGAACATCCAGTTCATGCCTGACAAAACAGAGCTCACCCTCATCACCCCCGACGAAAGCAAAAAAGTGCAGCTCTTACTCCCTGGTGATTTCAATGTGGAAAACCTTCTCTGTGCTACAGCTATCGGATACAGCCTTGGTGCGAACTTAAGTCATGTTCAGTCAGCCTGTGAAGATACCCAGCTCATACCTGGTCGGATGGAAGCCATTGATGAAGGGCAGGATTTCCAAGTCTTCATCGATTTTGCCATGACTGAAGATGGTTATGAAAAACTCTTGAAGGCTTTGCGACCTATAACTCCTGGAAACATTTGGGTTGTCTTTGGATGCTGTGGAGATCGCGACCGAAAGAAACGTCCCATCATTGGAGAAATCTGTGGAGAGATGGCTGACCGTGTAGTTGTCTGTGATGATGAGCCCTACACCGAAGACCCGAAGACCATACGAGACATGATCTTGGAAGGGCTTGAGCACAGCAAGATGACTCGTGACCAGGAGTACTTTGAGATTCCAGACAGAGCTGAAGCCATTCGCTTTGCTTGTCAGCATGCTAAGAAGGGCGATACGATTGTTGTACCAGGCATGGGAGACTTCGAAGGGCGCACCTTTGCAGAAGGTATTCGACCTTGGTGCGAGAGAGATGAAGTGAGAAAAGCTCTGAAGGATCTTCATCAAGAAGCTGAATCTCAGCAAACGACGCTTGTGTAATCTGAGCAACAGTTCTGGATCCTCAGCCATGTTCTTTGTATTGCTCTCTTTACTCCACAGGAGTATTATTGTGACCTCCTGAGCACTCTTATGGTTCTTAGGATTCACGTTTTCTAACCCCTTTTCTCATGAAAACGACACTCAATGGCGGATGTGGTGGAAACTGCAACTGCGACTGTGGATTCACCCTTGGTGGTGGATGCGGTGGTTCATGTGGACTCACTGTAGGAGGAGGATGTGGAGGAAGCTGCTAGTTTCCCTCCCCTATATCAATCAAAAGGCCATCATATTCTGATGGTTTTTTGATATGCTGAATACAGTCGTCATTCTGCTTTCGGCTCTGAGGCTCAAGCTCGAAGAGAGCCCGCCGAAAGAATCTCTCCCGACGACTTCTGCAACTAGCAATCAGACTATGCACATCATTTTCATTCATGGTACCGGAGGCGACTCACACGACCCCTTCTTTGATTGGTGCCGAGCTGAGCTCGAGAAACTGGGACACACTACAGCAGCTCCAGACCTTCCCTCCACCATGGAACCCGATCGAATGGGTTGGATAGCTGCGGTCTTGGATGAATATTCCCCAAGTGATGAAACCGTGTTTGTTGGCAGAAGCTTAGGAGGATCACTTATCCCTTACCTTCTCGAACGAGAAGATGTGAAAGCACACGCAGCTTTCTCTATTGCTGCTCCTTTTACAGACCTTGGATGGAGCAACCTGAAGGGTTTCTTTGAAGGATCACCGAACTATGAGAAAGCAAAGGCATCCTGCGAACAGTTCTTCCATTGGTACAGCGATGATGATCCTCATGTGCCACTGAATCATTCTCAGATATTCCAGGAGAAACTAGGAGGTGATATTCGAGTATTCAAGGGATACTCACATTTTTATAATGAGGAGTTTCCAGAATTGCTTGCAGAGATCGAGAATCTGTCCAAAAAGTCTTGATTGCACCCCTTGGAACTGATAATCTTTCCAGGCTTGTAGGGATACAAGCCCTTGTTGATTCAACGATCAGAATCCTCAAGACTCCTCACGGAGTGGTAGCTCAGCTGGTTAGAGCGTCCGCCTGTCACGCGGAAGGTCGCGGGTTCGAGTCCCGTCCATTCCGCCATTCTTATAGAGAATGGCTTTTTTGATTATCTCTTTTTAAAAGGCAACTGTTCTAACCCCTTCTCGATAATCGTAAACCAGTCTGCGTAGCCTGCTGAGCTGGGGTGAAAGGAATCACTGGCGTAGTACTTGTCGGGATCAATGGCAAAGGGATCTAATGCTGCTTCTCGAAAGATATCGTTGTAGATGACGCCAGCTGCTTTGGCTTCTCTCATGAAGATTTCTCTAACCCTCAAGGTTTGTCTTTCGAAGATCCAGCGAGTCCCAAAAGGAAGAAGCCTTGCGGTTGCTAAATTCCCAGTACTCGTCAGCACCACGTGATCAGCTAATTCATTTGAGAGCTCGAGAACCTTCTTGATGCCCACTTCTAGCTCACCGAGATCTGTACGCCTTACGGAATCATTTCCACCAATATGCAGCATGATCAGATCGAAGCGTTGTCCATTTAGTTTTTCTAAACGAGGAATAAGCTCATGAGTCTTGGCACCGTTGACGCCCAGGTTAGTGATGCTCGCCTTGGGATAGTACTTGCCAACGAGGCCAGCCAGAGAGCTTTCAGCTGACTCAGCCCCGGTTCCTACACAGGTACTATCACCTATCATAAGAATGCTCATTTCTGCATCAGGGATTTCTCTTTCATAAGGTATAGCAGCATCAGCGAGATCGACACCAATGGCGATAAGCCTTCTGGTCATGAGTGTTTCCACGAGCACAACGAGAGCAAGGAGGACGAGAATAAGGAGGATGTATTTCATATAGAGAGGATCTCATGCAGGAGGATTGGTTACAATGCTTTCTCTTGCCATTTTTAAGGAATATTTAGCAGACCCTTGATAAATCGGGCCATTTTGGACAAACTTCTTGTTGGAAAGCCGAAGCTGATTTCAAAAATATTGCTTACTTTCTCTTTGCCCCAGCATTTCTGATGAGGCAAAGAGATCGAAACAATCCTAGATGGCTTTTTCAAGGACTTCTTCGATTATAATCTGACAGCTGTCGTAAACCGCTATGGTCGTATCGGATTGAGAGATTATCAAAGGCAGCTCTGTACATCCCAAGACAACAGCCTCTGCACCTTCTTGCTTCATTCTGAAGATAATTTCTTGTACTGAAGTTTTATCAGCCTGGGCTTGTTTCCCCTCCATGACGGCTAGGATTTTTTGATTAATGATTTCTTGCTCTTCTCCAGAAGGCTTCAGAACTTCAATGCCAAACTGTGCGAAGGCCTTGTCGTAGAGTCCCAATTCATTGGTGCTTTGAGATGACAGTAATCCAATCTTCGAGTGCTGATGAGACTGAACCCTCTTTCCCGTTTCTTCAATGAGATTAAGAATAGGAATCTTGATGGCTTCTTGTAGCTGGGTATAGAAATAATGAACGGTATTGCAGGCGATAATGATTATGTCGACACCTGCAGCCTCCAGCTTCTTTACAGCTTCTCGAAGAAGATTGAGTACAAAGTCTTTGTAGACAATTCCAGACTCATCGAAA
>CAYGRJ010000163.1:0-3467 GCA_964352285.1 uncultured Candidatus Peribacteria bacterium | reverse complement strand
AGCAATTTCAGCGTAGAGTTGCGGGCTTTGGCTGAGCACTCGCCCCACCATTTCCAAGCGGAGTCGGTAGATCGGACTGGAGTATTCCAAGCTTTCTTCGATGCTCACATCGAGTTCCTTGAGAGCCATCGCCGTCGCTATAGAAGACAAATGAGTAATCCCCTGCACCACACTCATCATCTTGTCGTGGTCTTCGGCAGAGCTTTCCTTCAGAATAGCACCTTCTTCTTCCAGGAAGGTCAGCAGCCAGTCCGTCAGGTCGCCACGGCGTACCGGGCAACAGACCACCACAGTCTTGCTCATATCGATGATCCCTCCTGGACCCGACATGGGGTGCAGTCCTAAGCTTTCACAGCTTTCTGGAGCATTTTCAGACATTGCCTGAACCGCTGGTGACTTGATAGAAGTAATATCACAGAGCAGTGCTCCGTCTTTCGCCATACCCGCCAGCGATGAGATCAGGTCAACCGTTGCCGAAATTGGTACCGAGAACATCACGATATCTGCCTTTGGGATTGCATCCTGAGCCAGAAGCTGAGTATTAAGGTCCAGTTCTAGGACTTCTAGTCCACGGGCTCTAAACAGCTCCGTAAACGCTTGGCGCATCTTTCCATGGGCCCCGATAATACAAATTGTAGGTTTCATAATGGTTAGGTTCTTAGTTTGTAGGTTATTAGGAGGATGCCGCCCTTTATGCCCCGAACTTGCTTGAGGGGCTTAAGAGAGACTTTAAGTCTCTTGGATAAAATCGAGTAGATATATGTACTACTCCTCAAGCAAGTTCGGAGCGTAAAGGGACAAAATGAGAGCGAAAAGACGGCACTTTCTCATACCGCCTTCGCGGCAATAAACCGCGTATAGTTCACATCCAGGTCCTGAATCCCTTCCTCCAGCAGCTCCAAGTGATAGATCTCACCGGCATGCTTGGGCGCAATCACCGCCAGATGGGTTTCTTCAGGACTCTGTTCCAGTATCCGAGCACCTTCAGCTGTATCTGTCGCTTCAATCAGTTCAGCATTTGGGAAGGTGCTCTTCAGATAGCCCTTACATTGCTTCAGCGCTTGTGGATGCGACATCAGCTTTTTAATGTCTTCCTTCTTTACGCCTGGAAGCACATGCAGACAGTGCACAATATCGATCTGAAAAATCTCAACAATTTCAAAAGTATGCTGGCTCGCTGCTCGAATACTTTCTAAGACAATCCCAGCGGTTGAGTTCTCGATCGGAAAGATTCCGAGATCTATATTCCCCTGCTTCAAAGACTTCAGCACATTCTCCGCAGATATTGGGTAGTAGATTTCATGATTTTCCAGTTGATGACTTTTCACAAAGTCGAGAGCAGCTTGTTCCGAGAAACTCCCTATTCCTCCCATCACTCCGATCTTCACGAGCTCAGTTCCAAGCCCTAAGTCCTTCCCTGCCTCTCCGGCAGGCAGTTTTCCTTGTATATCTTGCTGGGTATCTCGAGAGAGGGTCAGAATCTGATCGAAGATCACATCCACCCGAAGGGGATCGATCCCGAGTTTTTTACTCAGTTCTTTTCGACGAGTTCGGATGGAGAGCTCTCGTTTCGGGTCATACACCGACATCCCCTCAGCTTTTTTGAGCTCGCCGATAGCTTTCACATCCGCCTGCCGTTCGGCAAGTAATTGAATGATCTGATCATCGATCTGATCGATATGATCACGGTGTTGTTGGAGGTCTTGAGACATAGCTTGGGTGGTAATTTCTTTATGCTTCGAACTTGCTTGAGAAGCTCAACAGTATGTAAAGGAGTCTGACGTTTCTTTAGCCCCTCAAGCAAGTTCGGGACATAATAAGGAAGAAAAAACAAAAAATCTTCTCACACAGGAGAAGAATTGAAAGGGATCAAACACCAAACAACGCTTCTCTAGGCGGAGAAGAAAAAATATCCAAAGAAAGTATTGAAAGTGGCGTTCATAGGTTCATTTACATCTTTATTGTACGCGGAATGAATGGTGAAGATCAAGAAAAAGGGAATTTATTGTAACAAAAAGGCTTAAAAAGCGTTATAATACTCGCCTCATCACGTATATTTCATGATTTTCCGGCTCAAAAAAGCCGCATTTTTTAGTCTCTTGATAAGAAACAGAGTCGTGGGAGCAAGATTCTTTCGGCTTCGCTGCCTCCTCCACTCATAGAGTTACGACGGACAGGCAGAATGACGCATCTGTTTCTCTTACAAGTCACTAGTTACCAGCTAACCAGCAACCAGAACCTATGAAAAACCTGACCAGAACAACACTCCAATTCTTCCTGAAGCACCTCTGGAGGTCCAAAGGAACCTTTGCCCTGATGGTGATCTCAATCACTTGTGCAGCCCTTATAGAGGTTACAGTTCCCATATTCTACAAACAGATTTTCGACCTTTTTGTCGATTCAGCAGATAAAACGGCTGCGGCCCAACAAATGTTCAGCATCTTGTGGACGATCGGAGCACTCTACTGCGGGATGTGGGTTACTTGGAGGATTAACGAATTCTGCAGCAATCACCTGCATTCCAAGAGCATGCGAAATATTGCCAATGAGAGCTTCGAATACCTCAATGGTCACTCCTACCGATTCTTTGCAGATCATTTCGCAGGATCTTTGGTTCGAAAGGTTGGTCGGCTGATGTGGGCCTTCAACAAGTTTACCGACAAGATTTACTGGGATCTTATCCCTCTCCTTGTTCGAGTGGTTGCCATCTTGAGTGTGGTGTACTGGTACAGTCCCCTACTCGCTGCAGTATTTTTGGTCTGGACAGTGATCTTTACCATTGCCACCTTGATCTTTGCCTTTTACAAGTTCCCATCAGAAGTTGATGCCAGTCGTAAAGACAGCCTCCTTTCTGGGAATCTTGCCGACGTGATTACCAATAATATGAACGTGAAGCTCTTCACGGCGCATAACTTCGAACAAAAAGGATTCCAAAGAACCACTCAGAGCTGGAAGAAGGCCCGTAAATGGGCTTGGGATCTGGGATCCTACTTCAATATGGGGCAAGCCCTCTTTATGTTCGCCCTGGAACTCACCGTTATGGTGATCACCATTCGCTTGTGGAGAGACGGCGCTGTGTCTGCTGGATTCTTGTTGCTCGTTCAGGCCTACCTGTTCAACTTCTTCCATAGGCTTTGGGACCTGAAGTGGATGATTCAAGGGATCTTTGATGCCTTCGCTGATGCCGAAGAAATGATGGAGATCATGAACACAGAGCATGAGATTCAAGACGCCTCACAGGCATCTTCTCTCATCGTGGAAAAAGCCCTGATTGATTTTCAAAAGGTTCAGTTTGGATACCAAGAAGACCAACCCGTTCTCAAGGACTTCAACCTTCGCATCGAATCGGGGCAAAAAGTTGCTCTCGTGGGACATTCTGGTGAAGGAAAGTCCACCATCACCAAGCTTTTAATGAGATTCTTCGACCTCCAATCAGGTCAAATCCTCATCGATGGTCAGGATATCTC
>CAYGRJ010000162.1:0-3474 GCA_964352285.1 uncultured Candidatus Peribacteria bacterium | reverse complement strand
TCGATAGTGAGTATTCAGACAGAAACTCATCTCGGGAGTTATGATGTCTCAAAAATAGTAGAGTCACTTTTTCCACTTTTGGGTGTTCATCCTGGGTTCTAATACTGTGATTTTCCCTGATATGACTCCTTGCGCTGCCTCGTATGACGATGGCGGCGTGAGTTGAGCAAATATTCATGAGTCTTCTTGTAGGCATTCGAAGTTGAGATGTTAGAATTTAGGAGAATTTTTAGCTATGAAGATATGAAACTCTATCTGTTTGGACATCGCGGTTATGTAGGAGGCTGGATTAATCAGCATTTTTCTGCTCAGGATTGGGAAGTGATTCACTGTGATGTGGATGTGACGGATCGAGCTGCTGTTCAAACTGCTCTTGAGGGAGTGTCTGATGCTGTGGTGATCAATGCCACGGGGAAGACAGGTCGGCCGAATGTGGATTGGTGTGAAGATCACCGATTGGAAACGGCTCAGGTAAATATCACGGGAGCCATAAACGTCTGCGAAGTGGCGAGTGAGTTGGGGAATTATGTGATCCAGATTGGTTCTGGTTGTATTTTTGATGGTGATGAAAAGTATGCCTTCACAGAAGAAGATGAGCCGAACTTCTTTGGGTCTTTTTATAGTCAGACGAAGGCCGTAGCTGAAAGTGCTGTTAAAGAGCTGCCAAATGTTTGTGTGCTGAGAATTCGAATGCCAATACAGGGGAGTGAGAGCCCGAGAAATTTGCTGAATAAGCTCTTGAAATACGACAAAATTCTCTCGGTTCCCAACAGTGTGACCATCATGGAAGACTTTATGCCTTTTGTAGAGCGAGTCATTGAAAAGCGAGTGACTGGAGTTTTGAATGCGGTGAATCCAGGAGTTTACGAACATAAAGATCTTTTAGAAAAATATCGAGAGATTGTGGACCCGTCTCGAAGTTTTGAATATATCGGTCTAGATGAATTCGAAGGGATGACGATTGCGAAGCGAAGTAACTGTGTGTTGTCGACAGCAAACAGCGATAAATTGGCTATATCTATGCCAAATATGCAAGATAGCTTGAGTAAAATACTTGAACAATATAAAATGAATGTATAGGTGAGTGCATTTTATTATTGTTCTCTATGAGCAGTTTCGAAACAAATGAGGGGGAATCATCATTATCTCCAGTTGAGGCGTATCGTTCTATTGTTCCAGGTATTAAGTTGGTTCTGCGGAGAACGCGAGATGCTTTGGATAAAGTGAGTGATGAATCTCTTATGGACAGTGGGGACTTGTTTGGAGATCCTGAAGAGAGTTCGTTTAAAAATTTTTTAGAAGAAGAGGATGAAGAAGGTTACAAGCCTTTGTACGACGTCATCGTGAAGACTCATAAGTTGTTACAAGCTATACGAGATCGAGTTAAGAAACGGCCATCATTGGAGATTTCTGAACTTCAGGAACAGGTTCAATCTTTGAATAAAGAATTAGAGTATATTGCTCCAGGTATTTTGCGCATGGATCAGGATTTGAAGAAAGACCAAGCTGGTTTTCAGCTTATTCCTGAGAATGATGATGTTGAATGGAGTCCGGAACAAGAAGAGAGAAAGCTTCTTGCTCATATGAGTGAAGAAATGCAGGGTATTTTTGAGGGATTGAGGGATGTTTTAGAAAGGACATCTGCTTTTATCGATCAGCATTTGAAAGAGATATAAGAGCAATGCTGTTCTATTAAGGTTCTTTTTGCTAGTATAAGCGCTGTTTAGTGCTTGTTTTATGAAAGGAATTATACTTGCCGGTGGTACGGGATCTCGCTTGTTGCCGATTACAAAGGTGACGAGTAAGCAGCTCTTGCCGATCTACAACAAACCGATGATTTATTATCCTCTGGAAACCTTGCTGAAGGCGGGAATCACAGAAATTTTGATTATTGTAGCGCCAGAGCATGCTGGAGATTTTGTGAACCTCTTGGGTTCTGGTAAAGACTTTGGAGCGCGTTTCTTTTATGAAGTTCAGGATAAACCGGAAGGTTTGGCACAAGCCTTTACTCTGGGAGAAGGGTTCATAGAAGACGAAGCAGTGACGATGATCTTGGGAGATAACATCTTCGAAGATGACTTTTCAGATGCTATTCAGTCTTTTGAATCTGGAGCTCGGATTTTTGCAAAAAAAGTGCCGGATGCCCATCGCTTTGGGGTTGTGCACTTTGACGAAGACATGGTGGCGAAGAAGATTGAGGAAAAGCCTGAACATCCAGAAAGTGATTACGCGGTAACCGGTCTGTATATTTATGATTCAGGAGTGGTTGAGAAAGCGAAAGCCCTGAAGCCATCTGCTCGTGGAGAGTATGAGATTACTGATTTGAACCGTTTGTATTTAGAAGAAGGCACTTTGGATGTGGCGATGGTAGATGGTGAATGGTTAGATACGGGGACCTTTGAGAGTATGTTTGCGGCGACTGAATTTGTGAGGATGAGAGAGGGACTGTAGGGATTTAGGTGACTATAGAGATGATAGGGATTTATCTTTGATGAATATGATTGGAGTTGTTGTGGTGACTTATAATTCGGAGAAGGATATTGAGAAGTGTTTGGCTTCTGTTTTTCAGCAGGGTTGTGAAGTGGAGGTGGTTGTGGTTGATAATGCGAGTGAAGATGGAACGGTGGGTGTATTGAGGGGGAAGTTTCCTCAGGTGAAATTGATACAGAATGAGGAGAATGTGGGTTTTGCGAAGGCGGTGAATCAGGGGGAGAGGTTTCTCCAGCAGGGTCGAAACATCAATTCAACAGATTTTTTGCTCCTCATGAACCCTGATGCGGTGTTGGAGGAGGGGGCTCTTGAAGAAATGTTGAAGGTGATGGAAGAACAAGAATGTGCTGTTGTTCAGCCGGTGATTATGAAGATGTCGAAGCCGGAAGAAGTGATGACTTGTGGAAATGAGTATCGGGGGATGGGATTGGTGATGAGGAATACTTCTTCTCGAGCTGTTCGAAGACGGCAGATTTCTTATGCTTCTGGAACCTGTTTGCTCCTTCGTTCTGATGTTTGGGAAGAGATGGGAGGCTTTGATGAATCGTATTTTTTATACTACGAAGACACCGAGTTTTCACATCGGCTGAGGCAGAAAGGTCATCAGATCTGGCTTGCTGATAAAGCACGAGTACGACACGCGGATCATTCTCGATTCACTATGAAGAGGTTGATTCCATATGCTCAAGGATGGTTGAAGTTTAGTCGGGGTTTGGTGGCTAGTCGCTGGTCAGCTGGTAGCTAGTAGTTCACTTCGTTGAATCTGATAGATTTAATTATTCTATGATGCTCTTCTTCCGCTTCACGATGATCATCATGAAGTAGTTCCAGTAGGTGCTGAACCAACTCTTTTGTTGTTTCCAGTAACTCAAGGCTGATATTTTCCGACCTTTTTGAACTTTTCGACGCTTCTTCAGGATTTTTGGCATGGTCTTGAGGACTTCCCATCTCGAAATGATGATGATTTTTGTAATGGTCCAGCGG
>CAYGRJ010000161.1:0-3507 GCA_964352285.1 uncultured Candidatus Peribacteria bacterium | reverse complement strand
GGCGGAAGCTGGGAAAGTGTAAGGTCGGTGAGATACTCAAGCACCCGTTCTATGGCGGTGAGTTCATAACCGGGGGCAGGCGATACCAAGGGCGTCATGAGTTGATCATTCCGACAGACCTCCATCAGATCTCAACGAGCTCGACAAACGCCTCACCAGCAGATTCGAAATGGGAATGATCTGTGATGTCCAGTTCCCAGAGTACGAAACCAGACTGGCCATTCTCCAAGAAAAGGTCACCAAGCACGAGATCATTATCGATCCAAAGGTACTCGAATTTATCGCTCAAAACGTCAACTCTTCTATTAGAGAACTCGAAGGAGTCTTGCTTCAAGCCATAGCCGAATCAGAACTCGAACGCAGCACACCAACCGTAAGATCGGTAGAGCGAGTACTAAGGAAGCACAACCCAGATCGAGTCATCGTGGGAGGAAGCGAACCAGAAGACCTCAGCGAAAACCGCATAACGTCTGAAGGTGAACTAATAGATACCGTCTCGAAATACTTCGAGGTTGAAAGCGAAAAGGTCGTTGGGCCATCCAGAAAGCAGGAAATCGCCCTCACAAGACAAGTAGCCATGTACATGATGAAGCGAGAAATGAACTACTCTCTCGAGAGAATTGGAAACATTTTTGGCGGAAGAAACCACACCACGGCCATGCACTCCATCAACAACATCAAGAGCCGACTGAAATCTGACATGGGACTTCGAAAAGATATCAACGCACTCAGAAAAGAAATGGGACTCGTGTAAAGCGCATACCGTTGCCACAAAACGAGAGAACACTATGATAGCTACTGCAGAAGAAGAATGATCTTCTTCAAAGCTTCACTTTTCAAGCATTGCCCCTAAACAGCACACCATGACACAGTACCCCAAAAAAGGGTTTGGATCATACATCCTCCCCTTCCTGCTCATCATCCTCCTCGCCTTTAGCGGCTGGTACATCGTGAAGAACGAAATCAACCTCGAGCAGATTAAAAAAGTACTGCAAGCACCTGAAATCGCCAAAGACGAACGGGTGAAGCTCAGCTTTATAGAAGCTCAGATTCTTCACAAACCATGGAATGCAGATCAATGGACAGCAGCCGACCAAGACACTTACCTGCAAGCTGGAGACAGCCTGAAAACCGGCTCAGCAGCCTTTGCCGTCCTCGAGTTCTTCGACAAAAGTGAAGTCCGTATCGATCAAAACACCCAAATGAAGCTGGTACGGATGGATAAGGACGAAGCCCTGGGTCACCAAATAGCAGTAGAACTGGTTCAAGGACAGGCTTGGGTACGCTATCCACATAGCAGCACAGAAGACAGCGAATTCATCTTTTCATCTGAACACCAGATCATACAGCTGGGAGCAGCTACCATCATGAATGTAAAAAGCGGGCCAGATACCACATCAGTTTTAGGAGGGAACATCGACATCAACATCGTCGACGAACGCAACGGCAGCAGGAAGCCAGGAGGGAGAGTCAGCATAGCAGCAGGTGAAGAAATCATTCTTGATGATCTCAATAGAGACAGCATAAAGGCCGGTGAAGAAAACATTGTCGACTTTATCAATCAAGAAAAGCTCAGCAGCGCATGGTTCGAAAGAAACTTGAGCACAGAAGCTCAAAAAGAGAGCATCGTGGAGATTATAGGATCGGACTCACTCAAAGTTTCTAGCGAAGGATTAGAAGACTGGTCTGGAGGTGATATCAGCATCACTTCACCAGAAGAAGGCAGTAACACTGGTGCCTGGGTTTTGGTGAAAGGAACACTTGATGACAGCTCAGTAGAGAGTATAGAAGTCAACGGAGTAGAAGCGACACTTGGCTTGAATGATGATTGGGAAGCACGCGTAAGGCTCAGCAAGAGCAGCAACAGCATTTTGGTTACAGCACAAAAGAAAGGAGAGAAAACCATCTACAAAGCTGATGAACTAAAAGTGATCGTCGATGATGTAGCCCCCGGAATCGGAGACATCACCAACCCAGATGTCGACGAAAACAATGAAGGAAGCACGGGTGATCGTCTAGAACTCAAAGGTCTCGTCAGTGCAGACGCCAACAGTATCTGCGTGATCCATAATGGAGGAGAACCATATTGCCTCAAACAGTTCAAACTTGGTGACACCGAATACCGCTACGTAGCTGGTGTAGGCTTTGGGAACATCGTAAGAGGAAAGAACAGCTACACAATCCAAGCAAAAGACAGCTTTGGAAATGTCGCCAGCAAAACCGTGACCCTCTACTACGGAGAGAGAACAGAAGAAAGCTCGCCAAGTAGCCAAGCTGAAGAAAGCCCAGATGAGCCCACCACGACGGTTGAACCAGGTAAGCCAAGCATCAGCAGTCCAGATCCATCTACGACATTCGAAACATCTGAAACGTCAGTGACCCTTTCTGGAAATATCGGCAGCAATACCCAAACACTACTCATCAACGGAAAAAGCGCACAGTTCAACAGTGACGGAAGCTATACTGCCAAAATCAACATTGAACGAGGGGAAAGCCTCATCAAAGTCCAAGGAGTAGCAAGGAACGGTGAAAAGTCCAAAACCGCAACCCTCAGAGTCCTCTCCTTAGAGGCAGATGAAGAAGAAGGTGATACAGCTGAAATCACTGAGTAATCTTAGATACAAAGGGATCCCTCCGCTTTGTCATCCTACCCTCCTTTGTCACCACAACCCTCATTTGCCATAGTGACCATCCTTTGTATCCCAACCTCACTTTGCATTCCGACCGCTTTTTTTCATGACGACATTCCATTGTCATCTCGACCTTTCTTTGTCATCTCGATCTTTTTTTGTCATCTCGACCGAAGTGGAGAGATCCCTCTGCTTCCATAAATATAAGTAATACATACAATGAAAATCAACAATCATCAATACTGGGTTTACATGATGGCAAGTCAGAGCGGGACCCTCTACATAGGTGTAACAGGACACTTGCAAGAAAGAGTAGCCGAACACAAATCATGCATCATCGAAGGGTTTACAAAGAAATACAAGTGTACGAAACTCGTATGGTTCGAAGAAACTCAGTACATAAACAATGCCATAGCAAGAGAAAAACAGTTAAAGAAATGGAATAGGAGCAAAAAAGAAAGCCTTATCAAAGTCATAAATCCAGCTTGGAAAGATTTAGCAGATGATTGGTACGAAAACACTCATAAAGCAGTACAAAGGGATCTCTTCACGTTGTCTGACTAAGGTCAGACAGGTCGAGATGACAAAATGATAGAGTGTAACTCAACCTTCCTTTTTCATCCAACCCTGCATTGTCATACCAACCATCCAATGTCATGCCAACCCTTCATTGTCATCATAACCTTTTTTTGTCATCTCGACCGAAGTGGAGAGATCCCTCTGTAGCAACCAAGCAATCCCAGCACAAATCTAAAAAAACAGCATCTGCCTATTTAACAAATGACCTTTTTGTGCTATAATAAAATGAAATAAATAAAAAAATGAACGCAGAATCCTTCGAAGAAATCATCGCGAGGTGTCCACACCTCGATGAGGA
>CAYGRJ010000160.1:0-3513 GCA_964352285.1 uncultured Candidatus Peribacteria bacterium | reverse complement strand
GTCAGATATCAACTGGCAACTCAGCCCAGAAGAACTTCAAGAACTGACACTCGAATGGTACAAAAAATGCGCTCAAAATAGTGAGCAACTCATCAAGAAGTTTGAATCAGAACAAATAAAACATTAGTTCTTCACCCAGCCCATCACGTCTTTAACGCCTTTGTAGATATCCCAAGCCACTCGAGCTGGAGTCTTTACATAAGTTTCCAAAGTTTCAGCCGTTTCACGGATATGATGAGTCGTATAACTCATATCCCGAAGAATCATGATCAGGTAAAACACCGCAAACACCAAAAGAAAGGAGACAACTCCCACCCCAATCGCCAGCGACATGTTCAGGACATCAGCAGATGTTTCCCACATAGATAGAACTTAAGCATCCTTAAGATATAGCAAAAAAGACATGAACAAAAAATGTACCCATTGACAGGCCAGAAGCTTATCCTATCTTGGCTTTCAAGATCTGCGTCACCATCCCAGGATTAGCCTGCCCCTTCGTCGCCGCCATCACCTTCCCCACCAAAGCTCCAAAGGCTTTTTCTTTCCCTCCTTTCAAATCCGCTATAATTTTCTCGTTTTCATCCAAGACTTGCTGACAAATCGCTTCCAACTCACCTGCATCACTCACCTGCTCCAGGCCTTGATCAGCAATAACCTTCAATGGATCTTTCCCGGTCAAATAGACCTCTTCCAAAACATCCTTAGCCACACTCGCAGAAATCCTGCCTTCCTTCACAGCTCCAATCAAATCGATCAGGTGCTGTTCAGTAACCTTTGATTGACTCACATCCACCAAGTCTTCCTTCAAGTGAGCCAGCAATACATTAAACACAAAGGTACGAGCCATCTTCACTTCATCAGTCGCCTTTGCAACGGCTTCAAAGAATCGCCCTAGGATTGGCTGGATAACAGCAATCTCAGCTTGTTGATCATTCAGTTTGTACTGCTCTTGAAGCCGAGCACGATACACAGCAGGCATCTCTGGAAGATCCTTCTTCAGGCTTTCGATCCAAGCCTGATCAGTCTTCAACGGTGGAATATCAGGCTCTGGAAAATAACGGTAATCTGCAGCTGATTCTTTCTCTCGCATCATCTGAGTACGCTGTTCTTCATCAATCCATCCAACGGTTGTTTCTTTATCTGGAGGCGTACCAGCTTCCCAAAGCTGTGTCTGACGAGCAATTTCATACTTCAGTGCTGATTCTAGAGATCGAAAGGAATTCAAGTTCTTAATTTCTGCCCGAGGGTAAAGCTTTTCGTCACCAACAGGTCGCAAAGAAATAGAGGCATCAAATCGCATCTGCCCTTTAAACATATTAGCCTCACTGGATCCTACTGTCTGAACGACCTTCTGAAGTTCTTCAGCGTAAGCACGAGCCTCTTCTGGCGAACGCATATCAGGATCACTCACGATCTCCATAAGAGGAGACCCCGAACGATTAAAATCAACCAAACTCCATTCACCTTCGTGAGTCAGCTTTCCAGCATCATTCTCGAGATGCAAACGAGTTATACCAATTCGCTTCTTACTGATTTCTTGCTTTGAGTTCGGATCCTGAACACTCACATCCAAATAACCCTTTTCACTAACGGGTTCATCAAACTGAGAAATCTGGTAACCAAGAGGGAGATCCGGATAAAAATAATTCTTCCGATCAAACTTAGAGAGAACTGGCGTCCCACAATTGAGAGCCAAGGCCGTTTTGTAACCCCATTCCAAAGCCTTTTCGTTGAGCACCGGCAAAGCACCCGGATAACCCAAACACACCGGACAAGTGAGAGTATTTGGCTCTGCGTCAAAATCATCATTACTACACCCACACCACATCTTCGACTTCGTCGCGATCTGAGCATGCACTTCCAACCCTATAATCACTTCAAGCTCTTTCATAATTCTTTTTGATTAAGTAAGAGGTTGTCCTGAGCAAAGTCGAAGAACAGACCGATAATGACTTCTAATTCCATAAAAAAGGAAAATATCACCCTTAATCTAGTTGAGGATCAACAAAAGAACAAGAGCCCAAGGTATTTAAACCTTCGACATCACTCGCTCAAACAAGATCCGAATATCTTCAACAATATCCCTACTCGGCTTCACCAAAGCCATGGTTCCATCTTCTGCCTCATAAAGACTGCCGGAACCATGAACCAAACGGTAATACCCCCCTCCTTCATCAGGGAGAGCTCCATTATAGAGCAACACAACCAGCAAGTCTTCAAATCGTCTGACCAAAGTCTTAGTGGAATCACCCATTTCTGCAATAGCTGCATGAAAAAACACCAAACGACACCAATCATTTTTGAGGTACTCATTCACCGCATCAGCACGGGAGGAAAACACAGAATCCATTCCAAACTGGTCCAAGAAACGACAAATAACCGTATTCGCAACATCATTGGCAGCTGAACTCACTTCGGGAAACACTCTCAAATGAGATTCAGGTGTCGGAAAGCGATCAGGATTATTGGTATAGAAAAAACCAGTACTCGAATGACGGTCAATACCAACGGCAAAAGGCGTTTGACCTGAAGAATTCAATCCCATAAAAAAATGACTAAGACACTATTGAATCACAACTATTCCCAACTCAACAACTTCTTCACGCGACTCTTCCAACCTCTTGTCTTCTTAACGACAAAATAATCATCCAAGTTCCCCTGCTTAAGCCCACATACGATCAACATCTCTTCCCTGTCAAAACGAATACCCTCTTTAACTCGTGTAGCGACTTCATCAATAAGACGCTGAACCTTTCCAGGGTATTTCACATCCTCAAGCAATAAAAATCGACCTAAACCAGATGTTGTGCCACCTCCCCTACTGCGACTTGATGACGCTGTTTGCACTTCAAGCGTCCCATAATCAAAAAGAGTCCTCAAAACCCCTGCCTGAATCAGATTAACATTCTCAACCGATTTCATATTGGCCGTCGCCAAATCTCGAGAAAACAAGAACTTCTGGTTATAATCAATAACCCGCTGATTAGTTATAACGTCTTCATCATAGAGAAAGTCGATAAACTTCACTCCAAACAAATAAGCTCCATAAATCAATGGAATGAGAGCAAAAACAGTAATCCCCAGGGTAATAGAAGCTTCAGAAAGAAAACCAAGCGTTGAACGGTACCAAAAAGCCAAAACGAAGATCAGAATCCCCAAAGAAAACACAAAAACCCCAGCCTTTGACCTCAAGATGAAAGCCGGCAAACTCAGGTGAGCACGATAAATCACAAACTCTCCAGGGTTCATATCTTCAGGGCCGAATCGATGAAGGGCTGTAAGAGGCATAAAGTGGACTATATATCTCATTAAAGCACGGGAGAGTGGCTTGTAAAAAGCCAAAAATCCTATAAACTCTTTAAGCTATAAACAAGCTTTAAATAATTCTTTCTCTGAGCCTCACATGAAATTTGACCTCAAATCCAACTTCAAACCTGCAGGGGATCAACCAGAAGCGATCAAAGCGATCGTTAATGGCATAGAGAAAAAGAAAAAACTCCAAACCCTCTTAGG
>CAYGRJ010000159.1:0-3520 GCA_964352285.1 uncultured Candidatus Peribacteria bacterium | reverse complement strand
TAAGGGTGCTGGGGAGGCAGGCTGTCTGAGGGGTCCGTCTGTCTGGCGAAGGCTTCATGTGTCTTCGCCAAAGAGCCAGTTCGTTCGCGAGCTGGCTCTTTCTCTATGCTTTAGAACCTGAGGGCACCGGGGTTGAAGATCAGGAGGTACCCGAGGATGGCCATGAGGATTCCTCCGAGGATATGGCACCACTTGGCATACTTAGAGGTCAGGTGCAGGTGTTCGGCGCCCCAGAGGGCGATACCAAAGACGATGAAGTCGTCGACCATGTAGAAGAGGATGTAGAGAGCCATGAGGCCTTGAGTCTCCCACATGCCGAGATTGTTGATCTCGATAATTTTGGTGAAGGCTTGAGGAATTCCTACTGAGCAGGCGAACTCGATGATGTTCACCGACAGAGCTAGGCCAATGATGGCGATAGCCGTGGCAATGGTGAAGGGACTTTCGGCGATGCTTTTGATCTTGGTGTGGATGCGTTTCTTTTGTTTGAGGTCTCCAACCTTACAGCTTCCATCACTGGTGAGGCCGTCGTAGAGGAAGTAGAGACCAGCAGCTATGGCAATGCTCCCAATGATAGGCGTCACGATGCGGTCGAGTCCAACGAAGTCCCAGGCGGTAAACCAGACGTTGAGGATGAGGTAATACATCACGGCTTCTGCCGCGATGAAGAGGCCAGCTACTCTCCACATGAGTTTTCGATCACCTATCTGCAAGAGCACGATTAAGAAGGTGACGAGTACCCACATGGCGCAGGGGTTGAAGCCATCTATGAATCCCAGAATGCTAGCCATGGTTGGCAGAGCGAAGCCGTCGAGGTTGATTGCCCCGTAAAAAGGGATGTTTACATAGAATCCTTCGGGAATATCTGCAGCACAGGTTTCGTCGTCGCAGGTGGCGTTTTCTACTGTTTCTACAGGGATGTTTTGTTCTTTTTGTTCTAAATATTTGTTCAAAGTGAGCGTGTCCTTTCCTTTGCTCTTTTCTATGAGGCTAATGATTTGTTTACCGGTGGTTTCATCTGTTCCAAATCCCTGAATGAGCGTGTTTCCCACGAGGGTTATGGGAGTTGCCTTGGGCATATTTTCCCTTTCGGTGAGTTCTTCGAAGACTTGTAGACCTTCTTCAGTGTCGATGTCGTGCAGGATGATCTGGATGTCTGATCGAGTTTTCTGAAGCTCATCGAGAAAGGCTTTTTCTTTGATGCAGTGCTGACAGTCTTCACGAACGATAACGCTTATAGGCACTAAGTTGGTTTGAGCATTGGTGAAGGGAAGGAATAGGCCCGATAGGATGGTGAAGAGTGTTAGGGCCGTTAGGATTCTTTTGAACATGGAAAGAGATGCAAGGAAATGAAGAAACAAGGAACGGTTCATTCACTGAACAGTGTACATCCTTCGAGATGTATAGGGCTATGATAAATGTAATAGGAAGCTGGATTTGATGAGTCCTTCTTTTATGAGGAAACGATAGATAGACCTCCTTTTTTCTCTACTTCCAGATCTTGCCGTACATCTGAACCACGGGCTTTTCGTTGTCCTTGGTACTTTCCTCGGTAAGGGTTGTTGGTGGTTTTGTCCATTTCTGCGAAGACCAGTTGGCATATTCGTCGACCAGCTTGAAGCTTGATAGGAAGTGAGCTGGCGTTGAAAACTTCGAGAGTGATTTCTCCTTCGAATCCCGGATCAACCCATCCAGCATTTTGGATGAAGAGTCCCATTCTTCCAATAGATGATCGACCTTCTACAAAAGCCGTCATGTTGTCGGCGAGCTTGATGTATTCCATGGTGGTGGCCAGCACGAAGTTCTTGGGAGGGATAATGATTTCATCTTTGTTGATCTCTCGGTATTTGATCTCGTCGTCCATGGAGATTGATTCCATGTGGTGTTCGTCGAGCACCAAGAAATGCGTTCCCAGTCTCATATCTATAGAAGCCGGCTGGATTTGGTAGTCTTCCAGAGGATCAACGACAATGGTTCCGTCAGCAATGTAGTTTCGAAGAGAGATGTCGGAGATGATCATGGTCTGGTTGCTGGTAAGTGAGTATCTAGTTACTAGTCACTAATAACTAGAAACCAGTAATTTCAATTTGGCATGTTTTCGAGAGCTTGTAAACTGATGATGAATTTCCTCAGATTATGGACGATATCCCTCTTCAGATTAGTTACCATAAGCAAAAGTCTTCTACGGCTCGGATTCGAGATGGAAAGATGGTTTTGAGGATTTCGACTATGGTGTCTCGTCGAGAGCAAGAAAAGCATATTGAGAAATTGAAGGCTCAGTTGATGAAGAGTTGGGGAAAGCAACAGCATAAAATTCCTTTGGAGTTTGTCAGTGCTTTGAAAGAAGGAGAATTACTTCTGAGCACTGGAGAGGAGTATCAGCTAGTTGTGAAGAAGGCGAACCGAAAGAAGCCGAAGATAGAGAAGATGGGCCCAGTTTTGATCCTGCTCGAGCCTGTGGATTGGATTGAACGAGATGGAGACGCTCTAGAGGAAGCTCTGTGGAGGTTTTTGGCGAAGGATCAGGTGCAGGCAGCGGAGCGAAGGTTACATGAACTGCGAGAAGGATGGTTAGACGAAGAGTTTTCTCAGGTGAAGTTTAAGCAGGTGATGAGCAGGTGGGGGAGTTGTGATAAGCGAAGTGGGGTGATCATGCTTTCGGTAAAGTTGCTCTTGGTAGAACCGAAGCTTTTTGATTATGTCTGTGTGCATGAGCTCGCTCATTTACGACACGCTGATCATTCTGATCTGTTTTGGGACTGTGTTGCTCGGAAGCTTCCGCAGTGGAAGTTGCTGAGGAAGCAACTGAGGCAGTACGAATAAACGGTTGGGAGAGATTCTTTCGTCGATGCTCAGAATGACCGTTTGTAAAAAGTCCAGAGGAAGCG
Source organism: uncultured Candidatus Peribacteria bacterium (assembly GCA_964352285.1). Classification (GTDB taxonomy): domain Bacteria; phylum Patescibacteriota; class Gracilibacteria; order JAUYGZ01; family JAUYGZ01; genus CAYGQA01. The sequence continues at coordinate 632 of CAYGRJ010000159.1, read as the reverse complement.
GTTGAGGCAGTATGAATAAACGGTTGGGAGAGATTCTTTCGTCGATGCTCTCTTCGAGCTTGAGCCTCAGTCATCGACCGTGAGCTCAGACCGCCGAACGGAGCCGGAAGCAGAATGACCGTTTGTGAATTCTTAAATTCGTCATTCTGAGCGTTTTTGAAGAAAACCGAAAGAATCTTTTTGTGACGGTTGTATTGATTATCAATGGAGGATGGCTTCATCTTTTGTCGAGGGAATCCCGTTGCAGCCTGTTGTATGAGGAATACAATATTTTTGTACATATTTTTTATTCAACTCTTATGGAAAATGCCATGCTCGTTGCTCAATTCTTTGGGCCTGTTTATCTCGCTGTTGGTTTCGGGTTTTTAGTCAGTTCTGCACATTACGAGAAGTTGATTAATGAATTTATGGGAAAGAAGGCTTCTGCATCTATGACTTATTTGGGAGGCTTAATGGCGTTTTTTGCTGGGATGGTAATTCTCCACCTGCACAGTGCTTGGACTCAAGACTGGACGGTTCTGGTGACGATTCTTGGTTGGCTTGCTGTGGTTAAAGGTGCTCTTCTTTTGATTGTTCCTCAGCAATTCATGGGAATGTTTGAAGGGATGGCAAAGAGTGCGTTATTTATGAAC
>CAYGRJ010000158.1:0-3529 GCA_964352285.1 uncultured Candidatus Peribacteria bacterium | reverse complement strand
CCAAAAAGATGGCTTGTGCAGTTTCTGGACGGAGGTAAGCAATGTTTTCATCATGAGCAGTCTTGGAAAGCTCTGTCTGGAACATCAGATTGAAATTTCGAGCAGGGGTAAAATCTTTCTTCCCACATTTAGGGCACTTCACATCCCCTTGAGTAATAATCTTGGTCAATTCTTCTTCAGAGAGTCCTTCAGCATCTTGATTGAGAGCATTCTCAATCAAATGATCTGCTCGATGACGCGCCTTACAGTTTTTACAATCAACCATAGCGTCATTGAAACCTTCCACATGTCCAGAGGCATGCCAAGTCTTCGGATGAAGAAGAATTTGACCATCTATACCAACCATATCTCGGCGAGCTTCCACAAAAGTCTTCCACCACAAATCCTTAATATTTTTCCTCAGCTGAGAACCATAAGGACCATATGTGTAGCTATTAGCAAAACCACCATAAATCTCTGACCCTGGGTACACAAACCCACGACGCTTAGAGAGCGAAACGATCTTCTCCATGGTGACTTCAGACATACAGAAAGCTTTAAAAAGTGCAGGAAAAGAATGCCACACACATCACGGAATTGCCAGTTTTGGATATCTGAATAAGAGATACGCAATGATTGACATATTAAAATTATAATGTATAATGTGCTAGGTTTAGAATACAATCTAAATCAGATCTTTGACTTCTTGGTGCAAAAATCCCGAGAAAGGACATCCCAGAGCCTATAAATTGGTCTCTGAGACGTCCTTTCTCACAAAAGTGACGTGTTTAGCTCAATTCTGATCAATCGAAATAGTCTCCATATACAAGGAGAACACCATGTTTCAACAGACACAGCTCAAAGCGCTCGCGATCATGCTCACACTCTTTCTCGTCGGCTGTGCCGACGGGGACAAGACTTATGTCACGAACGAAGCTCAAGCTCAAGAAGAACTCTCGATCATGCCTTACAGCGTTGAGCCACTACCTGTGTTTTTCAACTTTGTGAACAACGATCCTATGACTTCCCAGCTTTGTCTGGGATTCAAGATCACTGCTAATGAACCCCTCGTGATCGAGGGTGCTGTCGTAGATGCGGCAACTAGTGGTTTGATAAATCCGCGAGTATTTTTTTTCGCAGGCCAAAAGTCATCATACAATACCTACCTCGAGAATAGTCAAACAGCTCACATGCTGATGCGACAAGATCCATTAATTCTCGATGCTGGAAAAAGTGTAGACTTCTATTTCTACTTCAACAGCGAAGGATTAGTTGATTCAGAACACGTGAACTCATTCCTAGTTGTAAATGGAGTAGCAGTTTTAGGCTATCGAATCGCTGACACGGACAAGTCTAGACTCATAGACTTCGAGGAGCGGATCCAGGGGCCGATCTTTCCAGAAAACACAGAAAAATAGCACCAAGACCCAAGGAGTTGAGCCTTTCGCATCTGCGAAGGGCTCTTTACAATAATCCTAACCATCTACTAAAATTCAGCGATTATCGTGTATACACTTCAAAAAACTCCTTTGATTCCAAGCCTATTAAATAAACAAATTAAGAATAAGAGGAACTAGTCTGATCCAAAATACTTCACACGCGCCAAAGGCGCGTGTGTTCAACATATTCAATTTAATACCTACTGAAACTTTATCGACTGGCGAGTATAAACCTCGAAGATCTCCTTCGAATCCAAAGCCCTCCCAATAATCTTCAGTTCGTCAATATCTCCAAAAAAGTTCGAGATGCCTCTTCGTCGAGAATTCCCGACCTGAAAAGACTTCGAATCATCATTAGCGAAGCAAGGTTGACCACTTTCGAGAAAGCTCGCCCCCCGAAGCTCACCGTCCACATATAACTCAACCCGATCAGGTCGCATAACCGTTACCACATAGTGCCATGATCCCGAATACACCTTCACTCCAGAAGTTCGGATATCGAGATAATACTCACCATCACATTGGTAACGCACAAATTCCAAATCAGCTTCACCAACCAGGTACAACCCAAACTCCCAACCACTCCCTCCACCCTTCTCATAGATAGCTTGATCACCAGTCGCAACCGTTCTCATCCAAAAAGCCACTGAAGACTCTTCACTCAGTACATACGGAGCCGACTTTGGGAAATCGAGTCCATCAGTTCCTCCTTCCATACGAAAAGATCCTCCTCTCAATCCATCACGAATATACTCAGCAGATCCCATAGGCTCTCCTTCAAGCTGCAAAAATGACTGATCTTGCTGAACTTCACCGTCCTGAAAAGGAAGGTCTATCTCCAGGAAACCATTTCCCAATAACTCAAACTCATCAAGGGCTTCTCCGTTGACACTCTCTTCATCGAGAAGACGATCAATAATGTTCACCAAATCATCATGAGCAAGTTCAGGATCAGAGTGAAGATCACCAGCAGTAGATTCAGATGCTACAGATCCCTTCGAAGCAACCGGAACTTCCGAACGACGCTTACGACTACGTCGACCAGCTAAGATATCGTATGACTTTGAATACAAAGCTCGATCATCTTCAATCAAGCGATAGAGCAGTTCCGAAAGCTCACCACGAGTCAATTGGTGTGAGAAATTCTTCACCGTCCGAGGGATAGCACGTCGCTCATCAAGAACCCTCACGTAGGGCTCATACCAAATAAGAGATGTCACAACCGGCTCTTCAGCAATAATCTGAACCAGTATCTGTGCAGCTTCCGCAAAAGAGATCGACTTCTTCGGCAAAAAAGACCCATTTGGATAACCACTCATCAGCTTCTTTTCTACCAGTAAACAAATCGACTCAGAAAACCACTGATCTTGAACATCAGGAAAACAATATCCTTCTGAAGTTTCAGACTCAAAAAAGGCCTTATGAATAACCGATGCAAACTCTGCACGATTCAGCTGCTGATCAGGTCGAAATGAGCCATCTGCATAACCCTGGAGCAAAGCATTCTCCTGAACATACTCAATACTCTTGGCATAGGGGTAATACTCCGACACATCCATAAATCCCGCCTGGGCTGCAGGAATGAAAGACACGAAGGCTATTAAGCTGGCAAGAAATACTCTCATAAGAAAAGAAGACATTACAATTCTCTGCCCAGCATCACAAAAGATCAAGCGCAGTCCCCTTGCAAAACCAACAGCCTAGCGGCTAATCATGGCATTGACATACAGATCATGACCAAACTGCGCAGACTCCTTCACCCGTAAGTGCAGAGTTTCTGGAAGCGACAAGCGGTCAAAAGACGCCACTCCCTTCCCCATAAACCGAGGAGCCGTATAGATCATCAGCTCATCGACCAAACCCATCTGCAGAAAAGAGCTCCACACACTTGGTCCACCTTCAACGTAGACCGAAGCTATTCCTCGTGACCCTAATTCGTGAAGAACCTGCTCAAGCTGCAAATATCCATCTGCATCACTATCCACAGCAACAACCTCAACTCCTTTTTCTTCTAAATGAACCTTACGACTCACTCGGCGTCGAAACTGACGACCTCGAAAAATATAAGTCCCTTCTCTCACCACTTTTGATTCCAAAGGAACACTTAAGGC
>CAYGRJ010000157.1:0-3537 GCA_964352285.1 uncultured Candidatus Peribacteria bacterium | reverse complement strand
TAGGGGATCATTTCTTGTTTTTCGCGTTCACCGGTGTTGGCGTATTCCTGATCCCAAAAGGATCTGACGACCGGGTTTTTGACCTTGCTGACTTTGTACTTCATGAATTCTTCGTCCACAAACATTCGAGGCACATCTATGAGTGTTGCGCCTTCGTCTTGATCTTCCATCAGGGTTAAACAGGCATTCCGGAAGTAATGCTGAATACGTGGACCGAAGATTTCATCTCCGAAGAGCTTGATGAAGATCTCTGTGGCTTGAGAAGATGCCATATCCCATTGAGCAGGTGTAGCAGCTTCTAGCATGTTCAGTCCCATAGGTCTTTCTTGATCTGCAGGATTGAAGACGATGACGTCTTTCACTCGATGCTTTGGAATGTATTTGAGGCAGTCTTCTATCAGGTCTCCGTGAGGATCGATCACACAGCAACCAGCGCCGTTGATGATGTCTTGGCGGGCCATGAAGTTGAGGAGTACCGATTTACCAGAACCAGATTTCCCAATGACGTACATATGTCTGGTCCGGTCTTTTGGCAGTATATATGCTGGTGTTTTTTTATTGCGGAACACGTTGTTTCCAAACCAAACGGCTTTTTGTTCCTCATCACCAGCTTCAGTGGGAAGATTGGTTGGTGGTGGTAATACCTTGTAGTCCAACCATTTGATGATGGGAGTAAAGTTATATCGGCTGTTAGGAATATGGTAGATCGATGCGAGTTCTTCGGGAACGAGTACAGATCTTTTTTCTCCGTAGGCTTTGAGCCTCATGCGGAAATTCAAACCCATGATAAAATTATTGATAGGGTCGAAAGGAATAATCCGTCGGTTTTGGAAGTAGTTCGATCCTTGGTTCGAGAAAATGTTGAACCCGAGGGTAATGTTATCCAGGATTTCAGAAGCTCGAGATCGTGTTTCGCCACTGGCGATGATCCGAATGGTGGTGTCGAAGGCTTCTTGGTGAGATTTCTCACCCATGAGTTTAATGGTTTCTTCTTCGGCTCCGATCATTCGCACGTAACTATCACCAGAACTCGCTCCTGGAGCGTTGGTAGGAGCTTCTCCTTTTACCAGGACTCCGAAGACGGCTCCCAGTATCGATCCTATGAATCCTAAGAAAGGAATATTGCGGATGTATTTGTAATAGAACCCGATTTTTTGTTTCTTGAAGAGTTTTTCGGCAACGCTTTTTGCTTCTTTATTCCACGACCTCCCGCGAGGGTTTACATGAATCTGAATAGCAGCACGATCCGTTTCTTTGAGTTTCGAAAAAACATTGGTCATTTCATTGAGTGGATCACTTCCCATCGTTTTGTAGGTTCGAATAGGGTAGTACTCCAGATTTGCCTGGTACATGAAATAAGCCTTCAGTTTATTGCCTTTGGGTTGAATATTGTAAGGTTCTACTTCACCCACGTCGGCATCTCCATAGTAGGTGGTGATTTGTTTTTGAATCAGTTCGCTATAGCGCTTGTGGGTGACGATGTAGAAGTGAATCAGGTTTTCATCGTAAACCAGCTCGAATGAGGCGTAATCATTGTTCCAGATGATGGTTCTTATTCGATTCCAGAGGTTGAGTTCTTGGATTTCGTAGATGGATCGGTAGATCCCTTCCATTATTGTTACTTTTTCTTTGAAGTCTTTTTCGGTTTGGTCTTCTTTGTCTTTTTTGGAGTCAGAACGAGGTGTCATGACCTTGATAAAGACTTTATTTTTGCTGTCCCACATGGCGTAGATCATCCGTGCAAGCCAAATAAACACCTTTAATTCAATCCAAATGAGCATGAGGAAACCAATCCACCGGAGGGTGGTCAAGAATGGTTCGGTTTCGAAATTTCCGAGGAAGGAGAACATGCTTTTTCTTTGCTTTTATTTTTAGTATTCCTCTTATTATAGCGCAAAATGGCTTCTTTTTCACTCTGGGGTTCTTGCGGTAATCAAAGGGTGTTGTTTTGTGCTATTTGGAGCTTTTTCTTAGCCTTGCTATGCTGCTGGTGAATATTCTTGATGTTTGATTATGATCTCAGCTGAGCAAATTGCACCATTTCTTCAGAACTGTCTGGAAGGTACAGATGTAGAGGGTTTTCCTGAGGTATATAAAGGAAAAGTCCGAGATAATTATATGACTGCTGATGGAAAGCGAATTTTGGTAACGACAGATCGACAGAGTGCTTTTGATAGAAACTTAGGACTTATTCCCCTGAAGGGTCAGGCTCTTACCCAGTTGAGTACTTGGTGGTTTGAGCAGACTAAGGATATTGTTGCAAATCACCTGATAGAGATGGTTGATCCGAATGTGGTGGTGGGGAAGAATGTGAAGCCTATACCACTTGAAATGGTTATCCGTGGTTATCTTTCTGGTTCTACCGGAACGGCTTCTTGGACTGCTTATGACAAAGGTGAACGGGTGTACTGTGGCCACCAACTTCCTGAAGGGATGCACAAAAATCAAGCTTTCGAAAAGCCTCTGATCACCCCGACGACGAAGTCAGATGTGCACGATGAAAATGTGGACTTCTTTTCGATTGCAGAGAGTGGCATTGTCAGCAAAGAGCTTTGGGAACAGATGGTGGAGGCGACTTATCGGCTCTTCGCCCGTGGTCAAGAACTGGCCGCCAAAGGCGGTTTGATCTTAGTGGATACGAAGTATGAGTTTGGAGTTGATGAAGAGGGCAACCTCGTGCTGATTGATGAGATCCACACTTCAGATTCTTCTCGCTTTTGGAAGGCTGATACTTATGAAGCCTTGATAGCTGATGGCAAAGAGCCAGAAAACTTCGATAAAGAATTTCTTCGTCTGTGGTTTCGAGAACGCTGCGATCCGTATAATGATGAAACCCTTCCAGCCATGCCTGATGAGTTCCGTATAGAAGTGGCATCTCGATACATCGAGACTTATGAACGGATTACTGGTCAGGATTTCGTGCTCCCTGAAGGGAATGTGATGGAGCGTGTTGATGAAGCTGTTAAGTCTTTGTTATAAGTATTTCACCTTTGCTCGTGCCACGGTTCTTTTGAGCCTGGCGATCAAGAGTTGATAGCGCTTGTGGTAGAGGGGAGTAATAACATCGGAGGCTTTTTCGTAGATGGGCATGAAGTATTTTTCGACTTCGATGATTTTTCGAGCCCTCTTTTTCTTGCTAAAGGGTTCGAGGGTAGAGAGGTTGTGGATTTGATCGGCCATTTTGATGAAGAAAATCCAAATAGGTTGGAAGATATAGACTTGGTGATGCTTACTCACGGTTGGACTAGATTTGATTGGGATAAAACAATTTCTCAGACCTTTCCAAAAGTCGAATACTTTATAGAAAGAGGAATTAATATTGAAGGTCAAATCATTGATCAGCAAGATACTAGAAAAGGACTTTCTGGTGGAGAGGTGACTGCTTTGGTAGGAGAGGGTATTGAAATTATAAAATCTGAATATGGGCCAAATGGAAGGTTTATTTTTACCGAAATGGACTATTTAGATTCTGCTACCATTACGATCACTGCAGAGGATAACCGGCTGAAAAATTTCATTGATGTCGAAGTTATCCAA
>CAYGRJ010000156.1:2924-3588 GCA_964352285.1 uncultured Candidatus Peribacteria bacterium | reverse complement strand
AACCTTCTTCATTCAAAGTGAAATTCGTTGTCGTACTCGTATCCCAAATGCTTCCTGTTCCGTTAAGACTCATCGTTCCTTCACCCATCGTCAAAGTTCGAGTATTACTAGTATCACTCACGAAGCTTTGTAATGATGTTGATTGATCATTCAAGTCAAGTGAACCATTCGTGAGAGTCGTTGTTCCCGTAACCGTCAAAGCACTACTCAGTGACCATTCACCCGCAACACCATCAAAAGTCAAAAGATTAAATGGAGCAGTCGTCGCTCCTGTAGAATCAATAGTCAAACCAGATGTCGTTCCATCAAAAGTCACTGTTCCAGTTCCAGCCGTAAAGACATTGTTATTATCCCAGCTTCCAGACACATTCAACAGGTTCGCACCCGCTGTCCAAGTCCCATCAACCTGTACATCTCGTGCCACCACATCATCACCCGGAGCAAAAGTATCTCCAGCGAGTACAATGAGTTCCATCGCAGAGTGAGCCTGGGTATCAACCGTCAACACACTCGTACCATTATCAACATTAAAGAAGACATGATCAGCATTTGCTCCAGCATCTCCATTATCGAAGAGTTCAAAATCCGCAATATCTACTGTCGTATCCTGATCAGATCCGATCGTGAGCTTCTCAGCCGTGCTCTTCTGCTGATTGACTAAGAT